>JAFUGY010000093.1 GCA_017469115.1 Oscillospiraceae bacterium | reverse complement strand
TAGCGGATAACCTCCCGAAAAACATCGGGCACAATGCGGATCTTCCTGAGCGAGAGGCGGTGTTCCTCACGGGTATGCAGAAGCCTAGTAAGGCAGAGCATAGCGCTGAGGGCCTGGGAAATCACCGTGGCCAGCGCCGCGCTGCCCACATTGCCGTGAAACACTGCGATGAAAACCACGTCCAAAATGGTGTTGACCACGGAAGAGAAGACCAGATAATAAAGGGGATGCATGCTGTCCCCCACCGCCTGCATGATTCCGCGGCAGCAGTTATAGACAGCCGAGGCGATAGCCCCAGAAAAATAGATGCGCAGATAGACCGCCGCCTGTGGGAAGATCTCTTCCGGGGTTCTCATCAATCGGAGAATATCATCCGAAAAAATCGTGCCCACCAGCGTCAAAGCTGCCCCTGCCAGGAAGGCGAACGCCACATCGGTATGGACGGTGTCGGAAAGGCGCTGACGGTTGCCGGCTCCGAAATATCGCGAAACCGCAACCCCGGCCCCGATGAAAACACCTTCCACAAACCCGATCAGCATAAACACGAGGGATCCTACCGAGCTCACGGCCGCGAGAGCTGTGTTGCCCAGCAGATTGCCGACGATCAGCGCATCCACAGTGCTGTATAGCTGTTGGAACAGATTGCCGACAAAAAGCGGAATGGCAAAGCGGATAATCCTTCCTCCGATGGCTCCTTCCGACAGGCGCACGGTGGAGGGCTGCTTGAGTGAATGATGCAGGAACATATTCATTCCTTCCGAAAAAAAGACAGGGGTTCTCTAATTGAGACAGAGAACCCCTGTCTTGCTGTCTTATTTATTTGCGGCTCTCCGAGCTGCAGAAGAAGAGGGCAACGGTGCCCGGCCCGGTGTGTGAGCCGATAAGGTTGCCGATCCAGGAGATCTCGACCTTCCCTTTCAGGTTCGGGAAGGTGCTTTCAATCAGGTCGGCCACTTCCCGAGCGTCTCCGTAGCAGGCGGACTGGGAGATATAGCACTTGCCGTTGTAGTCGGTACCGTTGGCTGCAAGCTGCTCCATCTTTTTCACGGTTTCACGGATGACGCGCTTTTTGGTGCGCACCTTCTCCATAGCGATGAGGCAGCCCTTCGGGTCCACATGCAGGAGAGGGCAGATCTCCAGCAGACCGCCGAAGACTCCTGCGGCTTTGGAAACTCTTCCGCCGCGGACGAAGGTGGTCAGGTCAGTAGTGAAAAACCAGTGCTGCACCTTCAGCTTGTTTGCTTCCACCCAGGCTGCCAGCTCAGCGGCGCTGAGGCCGGCATCGCGTTGATCCGCTGCCCAGTCTACCAGGAGCCCCTGGCCGGCGGAGGCAGCAAGAGAGTCTATGATATAGAGTTTTCTCTCGGGAAATCTGCCGGCAAGGATTTCAGCAGCATTTTTTGCCGAGTTATAAGCCCCCGAAATGCCGGAGGAGAGGCAGAGATGGACAACGTCCTTTCCCTGCTCGAGATACGGGGTGAAGAAGGCCACATACTCCGAAATATTCGGCTGGGAGGTGCGCGTCATGGCACCGTCCGCTATTTTTTTGTAAAATGCCTCAAAGGGCACAGTTACTCCAAAGTCTTCCAGATATTCCTGTTCGTTCAGAAAAAAATGAAACGGGATGACCGGAACATTCCGCTTTTCATAGTGCTCTTTGGTCAGATCGGCAGTCATTTCGCTGCTGAGAATATAATCGTTTGTCATGCTGTGCCTCCGTTATTTGATCAGATGAATTTATTTTACTACAAAGCGGAAAGAAATCGCAATCTACAGCTCCTCTGAAGGGACTCTACCTATGAAAAAAACGGCTCTACGAATCGTAGAGCCGGGTAAAAGGTTCATTTTTCAGAAGAATCCGGTTGGTTTTCCGTCTTTTCCGGGCCTTTGTAAATATGCGTGCTCAGAAGGGCGATTGCAATGGCCGGAGCCATCACCAGAAATACCTGCCACGGGTTTTTATCCCAGAAAACGAAATAAACCAGCACAAAAACAGAGACGATCAACGCAATGAGGGCAACCTTCAGATGCTTACCGTGTTTAAAAACCTGATCGAGAATCAGGTACACCAGCGAGCACAGCATAATACCCACGAGGAAGATCCGCCACTCCAGCACGCCGAAGATCCAGCCGATCACGAAAGCCGTCAGGGCAGCCGTCATAATCCCGAGCAACGTGACGACGATAATCATCTCGGCGCTGTAATGTGGCTCTTTGCTCTTTTCAATCTCTTCGGGGCTTTTCCACTTGTCATGGGAGGAGAGCAGATAGTCTACCGAAACGTGGAAAATCTGCGCCAGCTGTGTGAGAACATAGGCATCGGGGATGGCCTCGCCCCGCTCCCACTTGGAGATGGTTTTGTCCGAATAGTTCAGCTTCGCACCGAGCTCTGCCTGCGTCAGTCCCGCGGCCGTGCGGAGGTTGATGATGTTGCTGGCGGAAATCAGCTTCAGTTCTCCGAGGTCCATCACATTTTCTCCGGAGCGTTCACGCCGATCACGGCGAGGGAATTCTCCAGAACGATGCGCACGGAATCGGCCAGCAGGAGCCTTGCGCGCAGGAGATTTTCCTCTGCGCCTTTAATGCGGCAGACGGTGTAGAACTTATGGAAGCGTGCGGCCAACTCAGTGACGTATTTGTTGATCCGGCTGGGGTCATAGTCCCTCACAGAAAGGCGGATCTCTTCGGGCAGACCGGCCAGCTGACGGATCAGCTCCTTTTCAGCGCTCTCGGTGAGACAGGAAAGGTCAGCCTCCTCCGCTGCGGGGACGGTATATCCCTCGGCGGCGAGGTTCGCAATCATGGTACAGATGCGGGCATGCGCATACTGCACATAATAAACCGGGTTTTCGCTGTCCTGCCGCTTGGCAAGCTCCAGGTCAAACTCCACCGTCGACTCCGGGCGAGAGTTGAAGAAATAACGGGCGGCATCCACGGGGATCTCCTCCAGCAGATTGCTGAGGGAAATCATCTTACCTGTGCGTTTGGACATGCGCACCTCTACCCCATTCTCCAGCAACTTTACCAGCTGCATCAGCACGATGTCCAGCCGGTGCTCACCGTCGAGCCCCAAGGCATCCATGGCGCCCTTCAGCCTTGCCACGTGGCCGTGGTGGTCGGCGCCCCAGATGTTGATGACCTTGTCAAATCCGCGTACTTCAAATTTGTTGCGGTGGTAGGCGATGTCAGCAGCAAAATAGGTGTAAAAACCGTTTGCCCGGCGCAGCACATCGTCCTTCAGCTCCAGCTTCTCAATCTCTGCTTCCGTCTTCCCGGCCTTTCGGAGATTTTCCGCCAGAATTTCAGAGGTGCGCAGCCACAAGGCACCTTCCTTTTCGTAAGTATAGCCCAGGTCGGTGAGCTTTTGAATGGTGTCCTTCACAAAGCCGGACTCATGCAGGGATGACTCGAAGAACCACGTATCGTACTCGATGCCGTAACGTAGAAGATCGCTCTTCATTTTAGGGATGTTGTGGGCCAACCCGAACTCTGCCATAGCCTGATGGCGCTCTTCCACGGATCTTTCGAGATATTCGTCTCCGTGCTCTGCACGGAAAGCTTCAGCCAGATCACGGATGTCATCGCCGTGATACCCGTCCTCCGGGAAGGGAACCGCCTCTTCACCCAGGAAGAGCTGACGATATCTCGCGTCGATGGAGGAAGCAAACTTTTCAATCTGGTTTCCTGTGTCATTCACATAGAATTCCCGGGAGACCTCGTAGCCGGCCATATCCAGCACGGAAGAGAGTGCATCTCCCAGCACACCGCCGCGGGCATTACCCATATGCATCGGCCCCGTGGGATTGGCAGAGACGAACTCCACCATTACCTTCCGACCTTTTCCCTCTTCAATCCGGCCGTAATCAGCCCCGCAGGCGGCCACAGCCTTCAACACGTCGGCATACCAGCTCCCGTTGAGACGGAAGTTCAGAAAGCCGGGCCCAGCTGCTTCCGCAGAGGAAAACCAGCTTCCTTCCAGTTCCAGCTCGGCAATCAGGGCATCGGCAATTTTCCGCGGTGCCATGTGCAGGCTTCTCGCCCCCGTCATGGCATGGTTAGCGGCAAAATCTCCGTTGGCGGTGTCCTTCGGAATCTCCACCGTACCGCTCAAAACGGCGCCGGCAGGGAGGGTTCCTTTCCCGGCCGCTTTTTCGTAAGCCTGCTGCAGCAGCGATTCAATTTGCTGCTTTGCTTCCTGAATCAGATTTGGCATGTTGTTCCTCCGTCCTGTTTTACCTGAATGGTAAGTTTGTTTCTGGTGAAAATAGCGTGCTCCACATTGACCACGTACTCAATCTCCGCCATGCCGCCCTTGTCGTCGAAGGAATGGACAACTTTCCGTGTGTCCACCCCCATGGTTGCCCTGCCGAAAGGCGTATTATAGAGGAAGGAAGTCTTCTCCCCCTCTTTGAAGACCATCCGGCTGGTCAGGCTGCCGTCCCGATCTACAATCACCTGATCCGGCATGATGAAAACCGATGTGCGCGTGCCCGGCAAACCGGTAACTTCGCTTTCCTCATAGGTGACACAGCCGATGTTATCGTCGTAGGAATAGTGACCGTCCGTCATAAAATCGATGGTGCTGTTGTTGTCGGCATCGTCGAAATTCTGCACCGTCTGCATGGAAATGATGACATCTTTCAGCATATTATTCTCCCGCAGAGCCATAAAGTGCCTTCACCGGGCGGTGAAGGAAATGCTCTGCTTTTTCTTCAAATTCCCGGACAGAACCGCTGGTATAAAGCGTCTCTTCGCCGCTTCCGCCGGTAAGGCCGGCTTCTTCGAGATAGGCCTTCATCGCCTTTGCCGCACATTCAGCAGCAGAAATCAGCACAACATTCTCTCCGAGATAGGCGCTGATTGCCTCGGCAATCAGACCGAAGTGGGTGCAACCAAGCAAAAGGGCTGCCGGTTTTGCCTCCTGTAGAGGTGCAAGCGCTTTCGCGACTTCCTGCTGCAGCAGAGGGTCCTTCGGAAGTGTGTGCCCGGTCTCACAGAGATGCACAAACTCCTGGCAAGCCAAGGCAATCACTTCCCTGCCGGGGCAGGCGCTATTTAATGCTCTCGTGTATCCGCCGCTTCGGATGCTGGCATCGGTTGCAATGACAGCAAGGGGCTGCTTCCCGCTAACCGCCGCCATCGCCGCGACAGATGGCTCCAGCACATTAATGACGGGAACTTCCGATGTGTGCAGCACGTCCAGCGCGTTGGTTGACATGGTGCCGCAGGCCGCAATCACAGTCTTCACGCCGGATCGGGCGAGAAATGCAAGATTTTCCCTCGCCATTTTCTTCAGCTCGACGGGTGTGCGCGTCCCGTAAGGGTTTCGTGCCGTGTCAGCAAAATAAACGATGTTTTCCCGCGGCATCAGCTTTCGCAGTTCGGACAGCGCCGTCAGCCCCCCGAGGCCGGAATCGAAAATTCCGATGGGTCTGTTATCACAAGGCATTCCGGCTTTCCTTTCTTTCACGGTAACTGCAAACTTCATCAGTACTTCAGCAAGGCAGCCGAGCCGTCATCCTCCCCTTTGGTGATGGAGCGGATAACTGCCGTGTAGCTGTAGTGCTCATTGACTTGAATCGTAACAGAGTCCCCCGTTTTTCTTCCGAGAAGGCTCTTTCCAGCAGGGGATTCCATGCTGATCAGCCCTTTGCGCGGGTCACACCGAACGGTGGTGACTACTGAAATCGTATCGGTTTCATCATCTTCGGGGATATAAATCTCCACGCGGTCAAAGAGACCGACTTCGTTTTCTGCAGACGTATCATCGATTACCCTGGCGGTTTTGATCATACCTTCCAGATAACGCATGCGACTGCGATATTTATTCTGTTCGCGCTTGGCGGTTTTATACTCATCATTTTCACTCAGATCACCGAATGCGCGGGTGCGCTTGACCTCTTCAATCACACCGGGCATCACATCCAGCCGGATGTGCTCCAGTTCCTCCTTCATGATGCGAATATCGTTTTTTGTCAATTCATTGTGCAAAAAAATCACTTTCCTTCTGAAATCATCAGTTTTTTGATTATACACGTCCACAACGCATTTTTCAAGACAAAAAGAGGAAACAGCATAAAATAATCAGGAGCCGTCAAAAAACAGCTCCTGATCTGGGAGTACGTTCAAGCAAACCAGATTTTTGTGCAGAAAAGAAGAAACAGAAAGTATACCACCGCAAACACCGCTCCCACGAAAAGCGCCGCTTTCAGCGCCCCGCCGATCAGCCAGCGCTGCTCTTCGCGGGTCATCTCAAGCTTCTCCGTGGAATCCGGGTCCTGCCGGTTGGGTTCATACCAGGGCATCCCATCCACGTTCATATTGGCAATAGTGCGCCCGTCATCTTCAAAATCATCTCTGCGCTGCGACATGGTCAGCCCTCATTCTGCCCGTTGTATAGGTGGCAGGCACAGAAGTGATTGGGCTCTACTTCCCGATATTCGGGAACCTGGGTTTTGCAGATTTCCATGCATTTTGCACACCTGGTATGAAACTTACAGCCGGAAGGGGGATTTGCCGGAGACGGAATCGAGCCCTCCAGAACAATGCGGTTAATCTTCACATCCGGATCCGGAATCGGGATAGCAGAAAAGAGTGCCTGTGTATAGGGGTGCAGCGGCTTGGCAAAAATCTTATCCGTATCGGAAAACTCTACCATCGTCCCAAGGTACATGACGCCTACTGTGTCGGAAATATGTTCAACTACTGAGAGGTCATGTGAAATAAAGAGATAGGTCAACCCGAACTCTTTCTGAAGCTCCTTGAGCAGATTGATAACCTGGGCTTGAATGGAAACATCCAATGCTGACACCGGTTCATCACAGACAATAAACTCCGGATTGAGCGCAAGGGCACGAGCTATGCAGATTCGCTGCCTCTGTCCGCCGGAAAACTCATGCGGATAACGCCCTTTGTAATACTCCGGGAGTCCGCACGCTTCCATCACACGGGTGATATAATCGTTAAATTCCTCTTCCGGTACAATGCCGTGTTCACGCACTGCCTCGCCGATAATCTCTCCGACAGGGAGGCGCGGAGAAAGGCTGGAATACGGGTCCTGAAAAACGATCTGTACCTGCGGGCGAAACTTCCGCAATTCTTCTTTGCTGAGGGCAAAAATATCCTTCCCGTCAATTTTCACCTCTCCGGAAGTCTTTTCCAGCAGCCTCAAAATGGTTCTCCCACATGTGCTCTTCCCGCATCCACTTTCTCCAACGAGTCCCATCGTCTTGCCGCGCTCAATTTTAAAGCTGACTCCATCGACAGCTTTGACGTAGCCGGTCGTTCTTTTAAAGAAACCTGTTTTTATGGGGAAGTATTTGACAAGGTTATCAACCTCAAGCAGATAATCCTTTTGTTCCATCACAGTTCCTCCACTTTCACAGATTTCGGATAACCGATCAATTCACCCTCATCGTAATAGCGATAGCACGACACATAGTGGGTATCACTGATTTTTATTTCGGGAGGATAGAGACCGCTGCAGCGTTCACACTGCATCTCACAGCGGTCACGGAAATAACAGTAATTCGGCATGTCTACCGGGTTCGGAACACTGCCAGGAATATTATAAAGGTTTTCTACCTTTTTTCCCACCACAGGTTTCGACGCCATCAGGCCGATGGTGTAGGGATGGGCAGGATGATGGAAAATATCATCTGCAGTTCCTTTCTCTACAACGCGGCCGGCATACATCACAACCACGTAATCCGCCATACCGGCAACCACACCGAGATCGTGGGTAATCAGCATAATGGAGGAGTTCAGCTTGTCCTTCAGATTCTGAAGCAAATCCAGAATCTGTGCCTGAATGGTAACATCCAGGGCAGTTGTCGGCTCATCGGCAATGATCAGCGTCGGGGAACAGGCCAGAGCAATGGCAATACAGATTCTCTGTCGCATACCACCGGAGAGTTCATGCGGATACATATTATAAACGCCTTCCTTGTTTGCGATGCCGACAAGATCAAGCATGTCGAGTGTTCTGGCTTTGACAGCTTCATCATCCAGATCAGGAAAATGAAGTTTGGTCACTTCATCCACCTGAGCACCGATCTTGAAAACCGGATTCAGACTTGTCATCGGCTCCTGGAAGATCATGGAAATTTTATTGCCTCGAATATGCTCCATCACAGAATTGGGCGTGTTGGCAATGTTGTAGGCAGTTCCGTCCCCCTTGTTAAAGCGGATTTCACCCCCGACAACCTGCCCGCTCGGACGCTGCAAAAGCTGCATTAATGATAAAGAAGTGACGCTCTTCCCGCATCCACTTTCTCCGACAACACCGACAGTCGAGTGTTTTGGAACAGAGAAATTGACTCCGTCCACCGCTTTTACCGTACCGACATCAGAAAAGAAGTAAGTGCAGACGTTATCAAACTCCACCACATTATTCGGATCTTTCATCACCGTGGTATAGAGCGAGGAATCTCTGCCGGCATCAGCCCTTGCTTTTTCAAGCTTCTTCGTCACGCGACGATTAAAACGGGTAATTCTTCTTGATTCACCTGCTGAGATATAAGCAGAATTTTTTTTATTTTCAGCCATAGCTTGTTCCTCCTCTCTCAGCGTTTGGATTTCGGGTCGTACGCATCGCGTAACCCGTCACCAACGAAGTTAAATGCAATGACCGTCAGACAAATCAGAAGCCCGACAGGAATCCAGATGAAAGCATAGTGTGCCATTGCAGAAGCGGAAGAAACAGAGTTGATAATGGTTCCCCACGTGGCGAGAGGATGCTTGACTCCGAGACCGAGAAACGAAAGAGTGGATTCCGTAATAATGACGGAACCCATACCCATGGTAGCCGTTACAATCAGCTGAGGCATAACATTGGGGACAAGATGCCGGAAAATTCTGGATTTCACTTTGATGCCGGTAGCCTCTGTTGCCACCATAAATTCCTGTTCACGCAGGGAAAGAATCTGTCCACGGACAAGCCTGGCAACACCTGCCCAGCCCATTAAGCCTAGAGCCGCCATCATGATTATCAAGCGGATATAGGTATTCATACGCAAAGCATCCATCATTGCACCGAGAATAATCATAATCGGCATGGACGGCAGGCAGTAAAAAATATCTACGAGGCGCATGATCAGATTATCAACCCACTTGCCGTAATAACCAGCAAGACCGCCCATGATGATTCCGAGGAAGGTTTCGAGAAATACCACCACAAAACCAACCATCAGAGAGACACGCCCGCCGTACATGATACGCGCGAGAACATCAAAACCGTCTCCGTCGGTTCCGAGGATGTGCTTAGCGCTGGGAGATTCAAACATATTAATCACATAAATGATCTGCTCACAATTGATTACGAATTCACCCGTATCGCGCTGGGTGATGGTAAGCTCCGAATCATTATACTGCAAAGCTCCGGTTTCATCGTAAACATAGGAACCGGTTTCATTTTGCATGGGTAGCGCGTAAGAAAGTGTGCTACTCTTCTTGTTGGAAGAAAGCATCTCAAGGATGGCATCAGTAATAGCATTTTTCAGGTCGTAATCCATGGTGTCTTCTCCGGTATAGCGGCGCACTGTGAAGTCAGTAAATTCCGCATACTCATCGCCGGAAGAACTATGGACAACCAGGCTGCCGTTTTCTTCGGGCTCAATGGTATAAGCTTCTCCGGAGGAAGTAAATTCTCCGGTTGAATATGCTGCCATCAGCGCAGACGCGCGGAAATCCTCCGCTACTCTGACGCCGGTTTCATATGTGTCAACCGTGAGAAGGGTATAGATCCGGCCAACCTTTTCCTCTGCAAGCCGGTATACTTTTGCAGCACTGCCGGAAGCGGAGATCAGATAAGTGTTTCCTTCAAAGACGAATGAGCTCTGATCAGCAGCATCTAATGCTTCTTCAAACTCCTCCCCGAGAGGTTCGCCGCTATAGATCAAGCCATTGCGTTCTACATAGATATCGAAGGATTTGGCTGCGCCTTTTTCAAAAGTATAGACGACACCGTTCAGTGTAAAGGATCCGCCTTTCCCTTTGCAGTTGTCAGCCGCAGCTTTATCCAACCCGGAAATTGGATCCTCTCCTGCAGAATAAACCAGCTTTTTCCCTACCTGGCTGTAATTACCGATCAGGATTTTGCTTTTCCCCGTTGTGCAGATCAAATCAACATCCGCTTTGGAAAGAGTATAAACTTCTCTGCCGAGTCTGGAGATGAGAAAAGCGGAATCGCCTTCGAACACGAGGCGCAAATCTTCATCTTTCTCAATCATGTTTTTGATGTTGCTGTTCATAGCATTGACTACCGGGCGAGCAAGATCTACAGAGTCATACACCACATAGCCATTATAGGTGGTATTGCTTTTCGCCAGCGCATAGTTGACATTTTGTGTGCTGTATTTATAGAAAATCTGCTTCTGGCCGTATGCATAAAACAGGGGTCCCAGGAAAGAAAAAACAAACATGGCAATCAGCAGACAGGAACCGAACACAGCAAGGCGATTACGCACAAAGCGTTTGAACACCTGCCGCCCGGGGGAAAGGACTTTCACGCGGGCTACATCATCGAGATGCATTTCTCCTCCGGTCTTCTGTTCACCGATGTGAGCGGCAGCCCTGGCTTTCAGCGCTTCATTTAAACTGTTGTTCATTTCAGCACCTCTTCCTCAGCTCAAACGCACACGGGGATCTACCGCACCATACAAGAGGTCGGAGATCAGGTTCCCGAGCAGTGTCATAATCGAGATAAATGCTAAATAAAACATGATAAACGGAATGTCTGCCTGTGTCATGGAAGTATAGGAAGCATAGCCGATGCCGCGGATGGCAAAAAGAGATTCCGTAATCAGAGCACCTGAGAAAAGCCCCGGCAGCATCCCGCCGAGTGTGGTGATCAACGGAATAAGGGTATTGCGAAAAGCATGATAATTGATCACTTTCTTCTCAGGCACACCCTTGGCTCTTGCCGTACGGATATAATCGGCATTAAGCACTTCCAGCATATTGGTACGGGTGTAGCGCATCAGGCCGCCGATGTTGATAATGATCAACGTGATAGACGGCAACACAAAATGCTTTGCCACATCCAGGAATTTTCCAAAGTCAGAAAGATTCATGTAATTTCTGCCCTGCATGCCGGAGAGATCGAACCAACCCAGCTTGACAGAAAAAATATACTTCAATAAAGTTGCAAGAAAGAATGTCGGCATGGAGATACAGATCATGGAAACAACGGTAGTAAAATAATCCGTGAAACTGTACTGTTTTTTTGCCGCAGTAATCCCGAGAGGAATTGCAATCAGGATTTCAAAAATATAGGCAACCACACTGAGGGCAAAGCTATACCAGACGGTATTTTTAAACACCTGGGTCACGGGAATCGTCCATGCCCAGCTGTCGCCCCAGTTACCGCGGATGGCATTGCCGATCCAGACAAAATATCCGCCGACGACCCCTTTGTCCATTCCATACTGGGCATTGAGGTCAGCCAGCCATTCAGCATAGCTCTTGTTGGCACCCGGGCGAGAGGCAAGTTCCCTTGCCTTGGTTTCAACAAAGCTCATCGGCATGTTATACATCAGCGCATAGATGATAAACATCACGAAGAAAAGAATGATAGCGCTGTACAAAAGCCGTTTTACGGTATATTTGAACATTTCAACTCCAACGCTTTCTTTGTTATGATTTCCAGTAGATGATTCTCCTCGATTTGCAAAAGGCCATAAAACACCAATAGCACGAAAGGGGCAAAAGCCCCTTTCGTGCGCAAAAAGAACTTTTTCTGGTATTACTGAACTGCGAGAGTATTGATCTCGGCATACCATACCCAGTAAGGTGTCATGTCTTTCGGCATGGTGTCGTTGTCAATACGAACGCTGGATGTAACATAGCAATTCTTGCGCTGGTAGAGCGGGAGTTCGCAGCCCCAGTCCATAATAATCTCCATGGCTTCTTTATAGACGGATTTGCGGTACTCGGTATCAGCACTTCTCTTACCTGCTTCGATGAGTTCATCAAGTGCAGGATCATCCACAGAATAGTGGTTGGAGTTGGTGCCGTTGCCGTGTGCATTGTCGCTGTGGTAAACCTGCGTCATATCCGGGTCAACGGTTGACTGCCACGCAGCTGCCCACATCATAGCGGTGTTGCCTTCGAGCGCGTTGTTCCAGACGGAAGTTCCGACATCGTTCACCTGGAGGGTAATGCCGAGGTCAGCAAGCACTTCAGATGCTGCTACTGCTACGCCGTAAGCCGGGTGATCCTGCTGGCCCTGGCCGGGGATCATAACTTCATAAGTATCAGTTGCATCGGTGAATTTGCCTGCCGTTTCATCCCAGGTGAAGCCTGCTGCCTTGAAGTAGCCGATGGCGGCTTCTCTTGCAGCTGCATATTTCTCTTCATCGCTCATAGCAGAGGTGTAAATCGGGTTGCCGTCCACATCGACGGAATAAGCTGCCTTGTAGCCTTCGTCAGCCGGCTTGGGAGCTGCCCAGGAAGTATTGGAGATGGGGTACTGGATGACAGCTGCACGGTCACCGTAATAGGAATTAATCACCGTGTCACGATAGACGGAAAGGAGCGTCATGAAGCCTTTGCGAAGTGCCTTGGAAGCTTCAGAACCCGGTTCACCGTTGATGTTGACAAGGTCGGCATTAATACCGAGATAGCCGTATCCGCGATAGTCAATGAGGTAAGTGGTCAGAGTGTCACCGACGAGTTCATCATTGGAGTTTGCATCTTTGATGGCTGCAACAGTATCGCTGTTGATGGTCGGGGTGGAAATATCAAACGTGCCGGTAACCGTGCCGGGAACATAGTCGGAATCGACTGCTTCCTGCATCAGGATGACCTTGGTTACAGGTTCGCCTTCAAAATAGTAGGGATTTGCCTTGAGGGTAACAACACCCTTATCATAATTATCAAATACATAAGCGCCGCAGCCAACAGGCAGAGTGGTCTTGTCTTTGACGATGCTCAGATCACCCTTCACAAAGCCGAAGCTGTTGTTGTCATAATCATAGAGGGATTCATCGCCGTAGTAGTGCAGAGGAGCTACCGTAAAAGCCATGTTGTAGATAGCAGTGGCATCAAACTCCGTCATATGAACGGTCATGGTGTAGTCGCCCGTGCGAACAACACCGGCGATGTTTGCAGCGCCGTTGCCTGTGGAAACACCGACAGAATAGGCTGCATAATCATTCATCAGGTCATAGAGGCTGGAGCCGGCAGTTTCCGTATCGGAAAGGGCTGCGAGATCACCGCCGTAAGCTTCTACCATGTTGGCAAAGAAATCAGCCGCGGTGGCATCTTCAGCAAGTTCAAAGCCCCAGTTGGCAGCACAGGCAGCGACGGAATCTTCTGCTTCATTGTAGCCTGCACCTTTGCAGTAATCCACGATTTCCTGTGCAAATGCTTCACCAGCCTGGTCTACATCAGCCCAGAAAGCAACCTGGGTGTCAGCATCCCAATAGGTAAAGTCTTCATTGTCACGGCCGGCTGCTGCGAGCAGGCTGAAGAGGGATTCCATGCCGGAGCGATAGTCTTCCATGCCTTCGATCGGCATTGCATAAATGGTGGAAGATCCGTCATAAGTCGGATCGCAGAGAACATAAATGTTGAAAATCACGTCGTCAATGGTTGCAGGGACACCATCGGAGAAGACAACATCATCACGCATGGTGAGGTTATAGTCAACCGTGCCGTCTTCATTCTGGACGACTTCGACATCACCGAGTCCGTAGTAGGTGTAATCCGTGCCGTTTTAGGTACGGGTTTCACCCTCAATGCCGTGCTCTACAATGGCGCCGCCGCGGTCAGCCGCAAGAAGTAGGCCCTGGGTCAGGTCAACAACTTCCATGTCATAGGCCGTTGTTGCGAAGAAGGGGCTGAACTTCTGGCCGAAGGTCGAGGTAGCATAAACAAGAGTAGAAGGAGCATCTTCCGCTTTTTCTTCTGCGAAAGCGACTCCCCCTAAGGTGAGCACCATAGCCAATGCCAGAAGCAATGCCAGGAATCTGGATCTGTTCATCTTTTTTCTTTTTCCTCCAAAAAAGTATTTATATCTCAGCTTATCGCTGGAATATACCACTTATTTTTGCGAGAGTTCCTCTGTTTTCAGGGTAGCTCGCTTTGCAATCATCACCGCAGAGGAAGCAAAAATTACAACTGCGGCAGCGAGATAAACAACATCCCGCCACGTTTCTTTATATATTACCATAGAAACTATGTGTCCTGCAAGGGAAAAAAGTGAAAAAACACCAAGAATTGCCGAAGTGAAGATCATTCTCTGTTCTGTTTTATCTCTTTGCTCCCGCGTCAGCTTATTCCCCGAAGTATAAAGCAGCAGACAGCTCTCCGCCTGAAAAAACAGCGGAAACACCATCACAGCGAGCGGAAACATCACATACCAGCGATGGCCGCAGGGAGCATTGACCACTAGTGCAGAGAGAAAAGCAAGGATGCACAGCACAGTCAGTGAGGTAAAGAGCTTTTTTGTCTTCAAAAGTTGCCCGCCTTGCAAACAAAAGGCATAATATCTGCCGCGATAAACGGGCACACGCCTGATTTTCCCGCTGTCGGCATCTGTCCGCTCCTCCAGAATATAATCTGAGAGATACTTTTTTCTCATAAAGCTACAGGAAGGGCAATCAGACAATCCCGGTGACCGTTACACCTTTCAACAGTGTAACGGAAGGAATACGCCAGTTGTTGTATTGCACCGTTTCGGAAGAAAGAGCCATATTCTCTGCCAGATCCAGCATGGAGCCCGAAACAGAGCCACCACTGACCGCCACTGTTTTTTCCCCGTCGTGCCAGTAGGCAAGGCGGATTTCTCCGAAGAGGTCCCCCGTCACGACATCGACCTGAAAATCGGAGAACTCCACAACCTCCAGATAAGGGTCCTGCCGGAGCTCTGACTCTCCCCTGATGCCGCCTTCCACAACATAATTGGAGGGGATAAACGAGTCCTCCAGGCCGAGATAAGCCGAAAACATTCTGCTGCCGTGGTAATTCCGGGCGATGCCGTTTTCCAGAAGAGGCAGATCACGAATGGGTGCACCTTCAGCATCATAGAGACGATTGGCAGAAGAATTTGGTAACTCACGCACGGCGGAAAGGCTGGGAGCATCCCCATAAAAAACGGGGCAGACACTCTTACCCAACTCCCAGGTGCTCATCTTCCGATAAATCATGGCCGTATCGAGTCGTGCGGCAAAATAGGAATATATTTCACAGGCATCCACAGTTGAAAAGATCACATCTGCTTTTCCCAATGCAGGGGTATCGACGGTTTTGAGGCGATCCCGCCCGGTCTGCATGGCACGAAGGACATCACGCCTGAGGGATTCAGCATCACACGTTCCGCTTTTAAAATTGCGATAGAGCTCAATTTCGTGCCCCGGAGCACGGGCATTGACGACTACCTCAATCATACTGTCGGGGTATATTTCTTCCACATCCACTCCTTCGGAGTTGAGAAAGCGCCGTTTTTTGGATGCGACAAAGATCTCGTAACTGTTCACATCCTCTCCGGGAGTCTCCGGAATACCCCGCATCGTAGTCAGAAACATACGGGAGATTTCTTCCGGATCAATTGGAAGATGGGAACCCCCGTCGGCTTTCTTCGATTTGCAGAGGGTATAGGGTTTGTTTTTGATGAGAGAAGCGCGATAAGACAAGGAATCAATCAATACTTTGGCTTCCTCCCGGGAGGCGGTCGGAGGAATTTCACAGGAGGCAAAGCCCATCGTCTCCCCATCCTCCGAAAGGCGGAAAACCTTGGCGGTGAGATGTTCCACATGCCGGACACGGTTCTGGTCCAGTGCGTGGCGAATCATATAAAACTCCCAGGCCTCCGTAAATACATCGCTGACTTCCCAGGCATAGACGTCTGCAGAACGCAGGAGAGAAATAACAGTATCCAGCATTTATCCGAGCCTCGCTTTCGTTTTGAGATAGGGGCCGCCGTCGGAAACTTTGACCCATTCCTTATAGCCCTTGCCGCAGCCACCGGTACCGAAAACCTTCCGTTCGGGTGACCGCATGGAGATGCTGCCAAGCAGATCGGGCACATAGCCGGTGAGAATAATCGGAGCTACAACCCTGCCGGTCAGCCTTCCGTCCACGATTTCCCGGCCGAGTTTAATGATACACTGAATCCCCCAATGCTTGGGATCTTCCATGCCGCTCTCCACCCCTTCAAGCAGATAACCATGGTGAATGGAGGCGATCATGTCCTCCAGGGAATCAGTACCGGAGTCAAAAATCGTGTTGGTCATGCGGGTGTAAACCTTGTGCTCAAAATTCTCGCGCTTGCCGTTACCCGTAGGAGCAACCCCCAGCCGCATAGCACTGAGTGCGTCGCAGATGCCGGTTTTCAAGATACCGTTTTCAATCTCGATTACGTCACCGGCGAGGGTGCCCTCATCGTCAAAGGCATAGCTGGTCACATCCTCCGCGCAAAGGGCACCTTCATGCATGGTAACAAGGTCGCTGCCCACGCGCTTGCCGATATAATCTTTTCCCATGGCACGGTTCTTTACAAACATATCCATCTCCACGCCGTGCCCGAACGCTTCGTGGGCAATAACGCCCGAAACTTCCGGTGAGGTAATAATCTCATACTCTCCCGGTTCAATATGCTCCGCGTCCAGCAGCTCCAGTGCCGTGGAGACAGACTTTTCCATCTTCTCTCCAAGCCCGGTAAGGAGCTCGCTTCCTCCGAGGCCGGAGAGGCCTTCATATCCAGTCTGCGTTCGGCCGTCACGGCTGGCTAATGCAATAACAGTGCCTTCGGAATAGACGTAGCTCTGGGCCAGATTCCGGTTTTCGGTCAGGAATAATTTGCAGATATGGGTTGACTGGGCGGAAACCATACAGTCCAGCAGCTCGGAAGAAAGCGTCATCGCCCGATCGGACAGAGCGGTAAGGCTCTCCACGAGGGTCTTCATATCCGTCTCCTCAGGGAGAACTTCGCAGTCTTTTTCAACAAAAAGTGTCAACGGGTCATCCGGCAGAACAGGGGTATGATATGCCCCTACACCCAGTGAAGAGAGAAGAGCACGCTGTTTTTCGATTTCGGCTTCCACTTCGGCAGCAGCATGCTCCGGGCAGGAGGCATCAAAATGATTGATGCTGACCTCGCTGTATTGCCCATCTCTGCAAACACGAACCACGAGGCCGCGCTCGGTGGTCATGGTTTCACTGCTGACTGACCGGGCTCTCTGCGAGATGCGTACGGCAAAACCGCAGGAGTCGGTCGCAAGAACACTTACATACTCATATTTTTTTCGCAGGAGACGGACAAGCTCCTCCGCTCCGCTCCGGATCCCGCTCAGATAAACAGAAAATGGTGCTTTCATCGATTTCTCCTTTCCTCAGCAAAGAGAAGATGCGTCAAATTGCTCCAGCCACGCTGCCGCTTTCTCGCATGCTGAGCGCAGGCACTCCTCTTCAAAGGGGCTCTGCAGCCCGGCATGTTCCAGCAGATCGGTAAAAGTCCTGCTGCCGCCCTGTTTGGTGTAAGCCATATAATGGCGCCAGGCATTCTCACGATCCTCCTGAATCAGCTTCCAGAACTGGAGGGCGACCGTCTGAGCGAGGCAATAATCAATATAATAGAAGGGGCTGGAATAAATATGATGCTGCCTCTGCCAGGCTTCTCCCTCAGCATAGAATGGGATTTCCCCGTCGAGCTTCATCCACGGCAGATAGATACCTGAAAGCTCTTTCCAGACTGCATGGCGCTGTGCCGGGGTAAGGTCCGGCTTTTCATAGACGATATGCTGGAAATGGTCCACCATCGTGCCGTAGGGAATAAACGTCAGCGCCCCGGAGAGATGACTGTACAAAAATTTCTGTGCATCCCTGCCAAAGAAACAATCAGCCCAAGGCTCTGCAAAAAACTCCATTGACATGGAATGCACCTCGCAGGCTTCCATGCTCGGCCAGATGCATTCCACCGGAATTCTCTTTCGGTTCATCCAGGCTGCAAAGGCATGTCCGGCCTCATGCGTCACCACTTCTATATCTCCCTGGGTGCCGTTAAAGTTGGCAAAAATAAAGGGAACTTCATACTCCGGGATCCCTGTACAATATCCTCCTGCCTGCTTGCCCTCGGTAGAGAGGACATCCAGCAATTCACCTTCCAACATCGTGCGGAAAAAAACGCCAGTTTCCGAAGAGAGCTCGTTGTAAAAATCCCTGGCTGCAGCGAGAATCTCTTCCGGAGAGCCTGCCGGCCGAGGATTCCCGGAGCGAAATTCCAGCGCATTATCCGCATAATTCATCGGATATTCTTTTCCAAGACGTTCCGCCTGCCGGCGGAAGACCTGCTCAGCCACCGGAACCACATACTTCACAACAGAAGTGCGGAAGACTTCCACATCCTCCTTTGTATAACAGTTCCGGCCCATACGATAATAGCCGAGTGTGGTATATCCGTCATACCCAAGCATTCTGCCGAGGCGGTCGCGCAGGTGCACCAGCTGATCATAAAACCCGTCCAGCTCCGCCTGATGTTCTTTATACCATTGCCCTTCCGCCTTCCAGGCGTTCAGACGCCTGTCGTCATCCGGATCTGATTTAAAAGGTGTCAACTGAGAGAGCGTATAGACCCCACCCTCAAAAGGGATCGCAGCCGAGGCAAGAAGCTTCTCATAGGCGTTGGAAACATCATTCTCTTCCTTCATGGCGGAAATAAATACTTCATCGGGGAGAAATGTTTTTAACGATATTTCGGCATTGAGAAACATCAGATTGCCGTATTCTTCTGCAAAATCAGCACGAAATGGAGACTGCAGCATTGCAAGCGTCCATTCCTGCAGGTACTCTTCCAGCTCCGGTACAGCGGCATTCCAAAAATCCTGCTCGTCGGCATAAAAGGCATCCCTTGTATCCACGGAATGGCGGATGGTAACCAGCTCCATCAATGTATCGATATGACGGGATAGATTATCCTTTTCCAGGAAAGCCGCTCTCGCCTCCCCATAGGTCTTTGCCATCTGAAGGCGCCCGGTGAGCTTTCGCATGCTTTCTTTCAGCTCGTCGAGATTTGGCCTTTCATACTGCATCTCTGAAAACTTTGTCATTTGAGTACCCCCTGATTGTTCTCTGTTGTTCATCATACCATAACCTCCGTTGGTTTTCAATGAAAAAGCAGATACTTGACTTGCAGACAGATTCATTATATAATCCCCGCAACATCAAGTTTTTTTCACAAAGGAGACGCCACGTTGCTGTTTGAAATCTTGCCTGACGCCCTGCTGGACGCAGTGCTCGACACATTGAAAATTCTGCCGTTTCTGTTTCTTGCCTATCTTCTGATTGAAGTGTTGGAACACCATGCAGAAGATAAAACCATTGCCTTGATTCATCGCGCAGGTGCCTGGGGGCCGGCTATCGGCGGAGCCCTCGGCGTAATCCCGCAATGTGGGTTTTCTGCTGCCACCGCCAATCTCTTTGCTGACGGCTTGATTACCAGAGGTACGCTGATTGCGGTCTTTCTCTCCACATCGGACGAAATGCTGCCGATCATGATTTCCAAAAATGCCCCTGCCCCTTTTATTCTGAAAGTGCTCGGATACAAATTTCTTGCAGGAATGCTGGCAGGCTTTCTGATCGATTTTGCGGAAAAACGCTTCGGCAAGCCGATGCGCAAGGAACTGCACGATATCTGTGAGCAGGAAGGTTGCAACTATGAGGAAGGCATCCTCCGTTCGGCGATCATCCATACCGTTAAAATTACAGCCTTCCTGTTCCTGACCTCTTTTCTGATTACCTTAGTGGTGGAGATGCTTGGAGAAGAGCATCTTTCGAACTTTATTCTGAACAAACCGGTTATCGGTGAGCTTCTGGCCGGGCTCATCGGGCTGATTCCGAATTGCGCGGCAAGCGTTATCATCACCGACCTGTATTTGCAGGGTGGGCTCTCCGCGGGGGCAATGCTCTCCGGGCTGCTGGTGGGAGCAGGCGTCGGGCTGCTGGTGCTATTCCGCATGAACCGGCGCAATCACAAGGAAAACCTGATCACACTTGCACTTCTGTACGTCTCCGGTGTTGTTTTCGGTCTGATCGGTTCCCCTTTATTCTGATAAAAAATGGCGCAAAACGCCATTTTTTTATTGCTCCTTCGTATAGAAGCTGTTATAATGCTTGTTTGCGTAGGCAAACGCCGGCGCAAAAAATTATAATCTCTGTGGCATCCAGCCATGGGAAAGGATGAAAAATGAAACAAAGCGAAAAAACTCTCGACAAAATTGTTGCCCTGTGCAAAAACCGCGGCTATATCTATGCCGGCAGTGAAATTTACGGCGGCCTCGCCAACAGCTGGGATTACGGCCCCCTCGGCACAGAATTCAAGAACAATGTAAAAAAAGCCTGGCTGAAAAAATTTGTACAGGAAAGCCCTTATAACGTTGGGTTGGATGCGGCAATTCTCATGAACCCGCAGACCTGGGTCACGACCGGGCATGTCTCCAGCTTTTCCGATCCGCTGCTGGACTGCAAGTCATGCAAAGCCCGCCACCGCGCTGACAAGCTAATCGGTGAGGAGCATCCGGAAGTGAACGTGGATGCCATGAGCTTTGATGAAATGGATGCTTATATTGCAGAGCACGAAGACGTTGTTTGCCCCATATGCGGTAAACACAATTTCACGCCGATCCGTAAGTTCAACCTGATGTTTAAAACCGCAATCGGCGTTACGGAAGACAGCAGCTCCGTTTGCTATCTCCGCCCGGAGACGGCCCAGGGTATCTTCGTCAACTTTGCCAACATTCAGCGCACCACTCGCAAAAAACTGCCATTCGGTGTATGTCAGGTCGGCAAAGCCTTCCGCAATGAAATCACCCCGGGTAACTTCACCTTCCGTACCCGTGAATTTGAGCAGATGGAATGCGAATTTTTCTGTAAGCCGGGCACCGATCTGGAATGGTTTGCCTACTGGAAAGATTTCTGCAAAAACTGGCTCACAACTCTCGGCATCAGTGAAGAACATCTGCGTTTGAGAGACCATGAGCCGGCAGAGCTGGCATTCTACTCCCGTGCCACAACAGACATTGAATATGCCTTCCCGTTCACAGACTGGGGTGAACTCTGGGGCATTGCTGACCGTACCGATTACGATCTCAGCCGTCATCAGGAAGCCTCCGGAAAAGATCTGACCTACTACGATCAGGATACCAACGAACACTATGTGCCTTACGTGATTGAACCGTCTCTCGGCTGCGACCGTGTGGCTCTGGCTTTTCTCTGCGAAGCATATGACGAGGAGGTTGTCGGACAGGATAAAAACGGGCGCGATGACGTGCGTACGGTGCTTCATCTGCATCCGGCTCTCGCTCCTTTCAAATGCGCTATTCTGCCGCTGAGCAAAAAAGAGGTTCTCACCAAGCCTGCCCTTGAACTCTATCAGGAGCTGAGCAAAGAGTTTATGGTTGACTACGATGAAACCGGTTCTATCGGCAAGCGCTATCGCCGTGAAGATGAGATCGGCACCCCGTTCTGCATCACGTTTGACTTTAATACCGTCGGTACCGAGACGGATGAAGCTGACCACTGCGTTACCATTCGCGAACGCGACAGTATGCAGCAGGTTCGCATCCCTATCAGCGAAGTGAAGGCTTACATCGCCGAAAGAATTAAATTCTGAGGCAAAACCATTCATGAAAGACGGATTTGTAAAAGTAGCCGCTGCTTCTCCGGTGATCCGCGTAGCAGATACCGAATACAACGCAGAACGAATCATCGAATGCATCAATGACGCCGATGCACAGGGTGTAAATGTTCTGGTATTCCCGGAACTGTGCATCACCGGCTGTTCCTGCAGAGATCTTTTCACCCATGATGTGCTTCTGGCCGGCGCAAGGAATGCACTGCTTCGTATTCTGGAAGCAACTGTCGGCACGGATATGCTGGTTTTCGTCGGGCTTCCGATTGAAGTAGGGTCCAATCTCTACAGCTGTGCAGCTGCCATCTGTTCCGGGTATCTGCTCGGCCTTGTGCCGCGGGAAAATGTGAACGGCACCTGCTTTACTTCCGGCGGCGAGAACACCCGCACGCTGGAACTGGACGGGATGTTCTCTTCCGTTTTCGCCCGTGATGTGATATTCGAGCATGCGAAACTGCACGGGCTTCGTGTTGCGGTAGAACTGGGGGATGATCTCACCGCCCCCGTTCCTCCATCGGTCAACCATGCGCTGCACGGTGCGACCATCATAGCGCGAATGGCTTCCTTCCCCGAAACACTCTATTCCACCGCTGAAACCGAAAGCTGCCTGACATCTGATTCCCGCAGGCTGGCGTGCGGCATTGTGCTCGCTGCTCCGGGACGCGGGGAATCTTCCACTGATTTTGTTTACTCCGGGCTCTGTGCCGTTTCGGAAAACGGCGTTATTCTCGCAGAGGCAGAAAACAGCACCAACCTAACCGTGACAGAGTTGGATATCAATGCGCTGATCCATGTACGCAGAGCAAGAGGCGGATTTGAAAGCCACGGTGGAAATTTCTATTCCTCCGTTTGGGGTACGGAGCTGCATGAGACCGAATTGACCCGCCGTTATGCCAAACATCCTCATCTGCCGGTAAGTGAGCGCGATCTGCCCGCTTATTGTGAACGTCAGATTGAGATGCAGGTGGCCGGGCTCGTGAAACGTATGGACTATGCCAAACTGGATCATTGCGTCGTCGGGATTTCCGGCGGGGTGGATTCCACACTGGCAGTGATGATCAGCGCCATGGCTGTCCGGCGGCTGGGGCTTCCTTCTGAAAATGCTGTAGCCGTGACAATGCCGTGTTTCGGCACGTCCAGCCGCACGAAGAGCAACGCTGTCATTGTTGCAGAACAATGGGGATGTGAAGTGCGCGTGATCGACATTGGGAAAAGCGTCTATCAGCACTTTGACGATATTGGTCATGCCCACGATGATTATTCCATTGCTTTTGAGAACAGCCAGGCCAGAATGCGTACAATGATCCTCATGGACATTGCCAACAAAGTGAATGGCCTGAATGTCGGCACGGAAGACCTGTCGGAATATATTGACGGATGGTGCACCTATAACGGAGACCATACTTCCATGTATGACGTCAACATCGGCGTTACGAAAACGCAAGTACGCGCAGCAGTTGCACATATTGCTTCCAAAACAGAAAACGCAGCCCTTAAAGCCGCGCTTTACGACGTGTTGGATTGCCCCGTATCTCCGGAGCTGCTGCCGATCCACGACGACATCATCGAACAAAAGAGTGAAGAAGCCGTCGGTTCCTATTCCCTGCAGGACTTTTTCACCTATCATGTTCTCATCAACGGTTTCTCTCCGCGTAAGACCATCCGCCTGGCGAAAACAGCCTACGGCGATGAGTTTACGGACGAGGAACTGGTACGATGGCTGAGAAGCTGGTGCACACGGTTGTTCACCCAGCAGTTCAAACGGAGCTGTCTGATGGATGGTCCATCGGTCGGCACCTTCAGTGTCTCTCCGCGAACGGGTTTCCAAATGCCTTCCGATGCGGAAGCCGCACTCTTCCTCAAGGATCTGGATGAGCTGGAAGAATCCATGCTCCTCGGTGATCTGCGCGAATACTGATTATATTTCGCTTACAGGACTCCATTTCAGCCGGAATTAATGGATATGGAAATCCATGTAGCTGAAGCAGGCAGTTGACAAAACTGCCTGCTTCTTTTATAGTATTTCTAAAGCAAAAAATCATAATAAAGAGGAGAAAAAGATGAAATACGGAATCTACAACGCCTACTGGACGCATGAATGGTCTGCCAATTACGAGTATTATATTCCCAAGGTAAAGAACCTCGGATTTGATGTTCTGGAAATATCCTGTGCGGCCTTGACGCAGGATTATTCCTCAGAGGAAAAGCTCCGGGATCTTCGGCAGTGCGCAGAGGACAACGGAATTCTGCTTACTGCCGGTTACGGCCCGACGAAGGAACAGAATCTATGCTCTGCCGACGAAGGGATCGTAGATCGTGCGATGGCATTCTTCCGTATGATTTTACCCAAACTGCAAAAACTGGATATTCACATTCTCGGCGGCGGGCTCTATTCATACTGGCCTCTTGATCCGACACTCCCCATGGATAAGGAAAAGGACACGGAACGCGCCATTCAGAATATGAAACGCCTTTCCAGAGTGGCGGAAGACTGTGGTGTTGTGCTGGGGATGGAAGTTCTTAACCGCTTTGAGGGCTACATCATGAACACCTGCCGGGAAGGGTTGGATTTTATCCACGCTGTCGACAGCCCCAACGTAAAAGTGATGCTTGACACCTTCCATATGAATATTGAGGAAGACAACATGGGCGCTGCCATCCGCCTTGCAGGCAAAGATCTCTGTCATCTCCATCTCGGGGAACAGAATAGGCAGGTGCCCGGAAAGGGAAGCCTGCCCTGGCAGGAAATCGGTCAGGCGTTAAGGGATATTCACTATGAAGGTGCTGCCGTTATGGAGCCGTTCGTGATGAAAGGCGGAACCATCGGCAGTGAGATTAAGGTGTGGAGAAATATCATCCCGGATATCAGCGAAGAAGCTCTTGACCGCGATGCAAAAGGCTCGGTGGAATTTGTCCGCCATGTTTTTGGTCTGTAAAACAGCTGGATCAGAGGGAGATTTCAATGAGCATTACTATTTTATGCACCGGAGAGCCTGAAAAGCGTGCAGAAGGGAAATTCAGCTCCTCCGAATTTGACGCTGTGATGCGTATGGAACTGGAATCCAACATTTTGCCGTATACCGGGCGTAAATACAACCCGGAAGGAAAGACCGTTTGGATCGGGGAGGGCAGATTAGCGAAGGATACTGCCGAGCAACTGCTTCTTCCCTGCACGCCAATCGTAGAGCCTCTGCTGAACGAAATTCCGCTCCGCTCCTTTTCTGACACGGAAACCCTCTACCCACTGGAAACCTGGAAGCGGAAAGCGAGAGCCCAGCAAAAGCACGGGGATACACGACAGGCAGAATCCCTTACAGATGTTGTAAGCCGTGCAAACCGGTTCATCGACAAAGCTCAACGAACCGAAAGCCTGGTAATCACCTATCCCCTCTTTCTGGAAGAGCTCCTCAAACAGTTAAGAAGCAGAGGCTTTGTGGTACAACGAACGGGCTTGATGAAAATTCAGCCGCTGGAGCGCTTTCTCATTTCACGGAGAGAAGAACACTGCGGCGGGTGTCAGCATAACTGTTTTCTCTCCAATCCCGGCTGCGGAATCGGACGGGATAAGGCGATGCGTTTGAAGCAAAAAGGCGATTCTCTGTAATGTTGATTTGTCCCTGTAATCCATGCACAACAAGCAGTTCATGAGGACCACACAAAACCTCAATATTATCCTATTCTCCAATAAAATTGCCTCCCCAATGGATAGGGAGGCATTTGTTATCTATCGGCAGTGGTAAGCCGCTTTCAGGATTTTTTGGCTGTTACACTGCGAAGCACAAAGAGCGTGCCGATGGTGAGAACAACACCGGTAATGATGCTAATGACCCAGTTCTGTGCAAATCCTGCTACGATGTAGGTGACGAAACTCACAGCAGCAACCGTCATGGCGTAAGGAAGCTGCGTGGAAACATGCCGGACATGTTCCACCTGTGCTCCGGCAGATGCCATGATGGTGGTATCGGAAATGGGCGAGCAATGGTCGCCGCAGACCGCACCTGCCAAGCAGGCAGAAATACCGATGATGAGAAGCTTGCTGTCACTCGGAAAGATAGCCGTCACAATCGGGATGAGAATTCCAAATGTTCCCCAGGAGGTCCCGGTAGCAAACGCAAGAATAACAGCGACAACAAAGATGACTGCCGGAAGGAGGCTGTAAAGCCCGGAAGAAGCACCGATCATCAGATCATGCACAAATTGGGCGGCCCCGAGGGAAGATGTCATTGTCTTCAGAGAAGTAGCAAGCACCAGGATGAGGATGGGTGGCACCATCGCCACAAAGCCCTGAGGGATGCACTCCGTCATTTCTTTGAAGGTTACCGTACGGCGGAGAAGGAAATAAAGGAAGGAAAAAACAAGAGCAATCATACCGCCCCAGGGGAGGGCAATAAAGGCATCGGTATCGCCGAATGCCGCGATCAAATTGCCTGTATTCTCAGGTCCGATCCATGCGGTTTCCCCGTAGAATCCGCCGGCATAGAGCATGGCGAAAAATACAGCGACGATCAACACCAAGACGGGAAGAATCAGATCGAGAATGATCCCCTTGGGGTTTCCATCCGTTTCGTCGGTACCTTCGATTGCACCAAGATCCGCATTCAGGTGTGCTGCCCGTTCGGCAAGCTCCATGGGGCCGTAATCGAAACCCATGGAAACAAGTGCAAGGATGAACACAAACGTCAACAAAGAATAGAAGTTATACGGAATGGCACGGACAAAGAGTTCAATGCCGGTAATACCGGTACCGAGGTCATTCGCCACCCCTGCCACCGCCGCTGCCCAGGAGGAGATCGGCGCGATCATGCACACCGGGGCTGCCGTGGCATCGATGAGATAGGCAAGCTTAGCACGTGAGATCTTCTGCCTGTCCGTTACGGGGCGCATGACGGAACCTACTGTCAGGCAGTTGAAATAGTCATCAATAAAAATCAGAACACCGAGGATAAAAGTTGCAATCTGAACCCCAATGCGGGATTTGATATTCTTCTCCGCCCAGCGCCCGAAAGCCGCACTACCGCCGGATTTATTAACCAACGCAACAAGAATGCCCAGAATAACCAGAAAGCACAAATTGTCGGTGAGATCAACCGCATGATAATCGGACGTAGCATCTTGATCGGCAAGGTAGGCCTTTGCCGCTGCAACAATCGGGCCGGCAAAGCAGTAATATCCGCATTGGGGAGAACCGTCGTCAAGATGCGGATTACCCATATAGGCAACATCGGGATCTGTGCCCCACCAGAATTCCGTGCGTGGAAGATAGCGGTCGGCAAGGTCACATTTGTCGACATCAAACCCACGATAGTGAAGAAGCATGCAGAGGCTTGTGATCTCACAGCCGTTTGGGAGTTCGGGATTCTGAAGGATTTGAGAGACAGGGAGATAGACCATAGGAGGAGCCTCCACCTCGTAATCGCTACACGGCGGACAGCTCGCGGTACCTAATCGAAGCCTTTGATTCCAATGCTTCCACACAAGCTGACAGAGACGGAATACCGCCGTTTCGTTTTTATGAAAAAGGGAGGGGATAAACCCCTCCCCTGTCGGTTATAATAAAAAATCAGAAGAAACGATATTCGACGTATTTGCAGAACCGGTCACCCGGGTTGAGAACCGTTGACGGAAATTCCGGATGGTTGGGGCTGTCGGGATAAAATTCCGGCTCAATAGCGATGCCCTGATTTGCCTGATAAGGGGCGTGAAGCTTTGCACCGGTGTAAATCTGAAGGGCGGGGAAATCTGTCCACACTTCCATGCGGTTTCCGTTCTGCTCGACAGTGCACGCATGCTCTGAAGAGAGAACGAAGCAGTCATCCAGATTCTCACAAACCTCCCGAAGGGTGCTGAAATCGAACTTTCCTTCGCAGGGGAGAACCACACCGGATGGGATCAGCTCTTCATTAACCTCCAGATGGCCGGAGGCATTGACCTGCATCTTTGCCTGCAGACAGGAAGCGCCGCCCAGTGTAAAGTAAGGATGTACAGTAGGGGCAAAGACGGTGGTCTGATCGGTTTCTCCGCCAAAATCAACACGGAGAACAGAACCCCTCAGAGAATAGGTAACAGACATGGTGAGGTTGCCGGGATAACCGTTATCCCCGTCTGGCATGGTGATAGAGAAGCAAAGGGCTTCGCCTTCGAGAATTTCTACCTTCCATACACGCTTATCCACCGAGTTGGGGCCGCCGTGCAGCTGATTGGCATGCTCATTTGCCGGGAGTTCATAGCGCTTTCCGTTGAGCGTAAAAGCAGCACCGCCGATGCGGTTTGCATAGCGGCCGACCGCCTTGCACAGGAAGCCGTGACCGGCAAGAGCGTCGGAAGGATTATCATAGCAGACGGCACGCTCCTGCCCCTTATGTTTCAAGCTGACAACAGTAGCACCGAGCGTAATCACTGAAACTTCCAGCTCTTCATTGGAGAGAGTATAACGATCATACGGACCGAAAAGATCTTTCGTTATCATATCAGCCTTTCGCCTTTCTTATTTCTTGAGGGCAAGAGCCTGCTTTGCCTTTTCGGCAATACCTTCGGGCGTAATTCCGAAATACTCCAGGACGGCTGCGTAGGTTCCGCTGCGGCCGAAGGTATCATCAACTCCGTGGCGTACAACGGGAACGGGATACGTGCCGCTGAGGAATTCGCTGACCGCTCCGCCGAGACCACCGATGACAGAGTGCTCTTCGGATGTAACAATGCAGCCGGTTTCTTTTGCCGCTTTCAGGACGAGTTCTTCATCCAGAGGTTTAATGGTGTGCATATCGATCACACGGGCAGAAATGCCGCTCTCTGCGAGAAGATCAGCAGCCTTTACAGCCATTGGCACGTTGATACCGGTAGCAATGATGGTGACATCAGACCCGTCACGCAGAGTAACGCCTTTACCGAGTTCAAAAGAATAGCCTTCGATTTCATCGGTAATAATCTCAGTGGCCGGACGCTCAAGCCTCAGATATGCGGGGCCTTTGTAGTTGATGAGCGCTTCGACCGCAAGCGTCATCTCATGGCCGTCGCAGGGGCAGCAGACCAGCATGTCGGGAATGACACGCATGAGAGCGAAATCTTCAATGGCCTGGTGAGTCGCACCGTCTTCACCAACCGATACACCGCCATGGGAACCGACAACCGTCACATTGAGGCCGGGATACGCAATGGAATTGCGAACCTGTTCGTAAGCTCTGCCAGCCGCAAAAATGGCAAAGGTATTGGTAAAAGGTTTGAGACCTATGGTGGACATGCCGGCGGCAATGTCTGTCATATTCGCTTCGGCAATGCCGCAGTCAAAGAAGCGGTCAGGATAAGCTGCAGCAAACCCCTTCGTCATAGTGGCACTGGCAAGGTCAGCATCAAGAACAACGAGCTGGGGATACTTTTCCGCGAGGGCGACAAGAGCGTCGCCATAAGCGTTACGGGTAGCAATTTTACATGCCATAATTACTTTTCCTCCTCTTCGATCGCTTTGAGTGCAGCTTCAAGATCCTGCTTTGCCTGAGCAAACTGCTCATCGTTCGGGGCTTTTCCGTGCCAGCCGGCGTTATTCTCCATAAAGGAGACACCTTTGCCTTTCACGGTCTTCATAATGATCATGGTAGGTTTGTCCTTGCATGCACGCGCAGCAGCAAGAGCTTCATCAATCTGGGCATAATCATGCCCGTCAATGCAAATGACGTTCCAGTTGAAAGCTTCAAATTTCTTATCCAGCGGAGCAGATGGCATAACATCAGCGACTTTGCCGTCGATCTGCAACCCGTTGCTGTCGAGGAAGACGCAAAGATTGTCCAGCTTCCATTTTGCTGCAGCCATGGCAGCTTCCCAGATCTGGCCTTCTTCGATTTCACCGTCCCCGCAGATGGCATAGGTGCGGAAGGATTTTCCGGTTGTCTTTGCAGCAAGCGCCATCCCGACCGCACAGCTGAGGCCCTGCCCGAGGGAACCGGTCGACATATCAACGCCCTTCACATGCACCATATCCGGGTGACCGGACATATGGCCTTTGATGGAGCGGAGGAGTTTCAGATCTTCCACCGGGAAATAACCGCGCAGAGCAAGAACGGAATAAAGAGCAGGTGCACAATGGCCTTTGGAGAGAACGAAACGGTCCCGCTCCGGCCAGGCGGGGTTGGCAGGGTCGATGTTCATCTCTTTGAAATAGAGCATGGTGAGAGCATCCATACAGCTCAGAGAGCCGCCGGGGTGACCGGCTTTTGCCTCGTGAACAGCATCGACAGCAAGAAGGCGCGCTTCATACGCCTTATGCTTCAGGCTCAAATAATCATCCATAAGCAAATTACCTCATTTTCAATAAATTTGATATTCGTATTATAGCAAACGGAACTGTAATTGGCAATCGGCAAATGCCTTAAAAGCAACAAAAAACGGAGCAACGCTCCGTTTTTATGATCAATCAAGAATTTCAACTGAGATCCTTTTGCCCTTTCGCTGGGCAACTGCACGCATCAGAATGCGGATTTGCTTGACTATTTTACCCTGTCGGCCAATGACTTTGCCCATATCGCCGTCAGCAACGCGAACTTCATAAATGGTCTCGCCGCTGTAGGTCGATTTACGCTCCGTCACGGAAACCTCATCCGGATGATCGACAAGGCTCTGCACAATATAGGTGAGTAGTTCTTTCATGAAAAGAACGGCTCCCGTTACGCTTTGTTCAGCAGGCCGCGAACGGTGTCTGTCGGCTGGGCACCCTTAGAAATCCAGTACTGTACGCGCTCACGATCCACAACAAACTTTGTTGCGCCTTCTGCGGAAGGATCGTAAGTGCCGAGCTCTTCAATGCAGCGTCCGTCGCGTGGTGCGCGAGAGTCTGCAACAACAATACGGTAGTAAGGGGCTTTCTTAGCGCCCATTCTGCGAAGTCTGATCTTAACCATGGGTATATCTCCTTTAAAAATAATAATAAACAAGTTCTCAGAAGCCAAAGCCTCCGAAGCCTCCACCGAGGCCGCTGCCTCCGCCGCCCATCATGCCCATCTTCTTCTGCATTTTTTTCAGCTTACGGCCGGAAAACTGCTTCATCATCTGATTCATGGCATCATACTGTTTGAGGATGCGGTTTACATCCACCACGGTCTGTCCGCAGCCTGCAGCAATCCGCTTTTTGCGGGAAGAGTTGATGATCGCGGGATTTTCCCTTTCTTTCAACGTCATCGACTGGATCACGGCTTTCTGCCGATTCAGCGCTTTTTCATCAAGCTGTGCGCCTTTGAGCGCTTTTGCATCCACCCCGGGAACCATCGCCATCAGATCCCCGAGATCTCCCATATTTTTCAGCTGATCCATCTGCTCCAGATAATCATTCAGCGTAAAACGATTCTGGCGGAGCTTTTCAGCAGCCTCAAGAGCCTTTTTCTCATCAAAACTCTGCTCTGCTTTTTCGATGAGCGTGAGAACATCACCCATGCCGAGAATGCGGGAGGCCATTCTGTCCGGATGGAAGGGTTCGATCATATCCAGCTTTTCGCCGGTGCCAATAAATTTGATCGGTTTGCCTGTAACGGTAGCAATGGAAAGCGCTGCACCGCCGCGGGCATCGCCATCGAGTTTGGTGAGCATCACACCAGTGATGCCGAGCGCATCATTAAAAGCCGTCGCTGCGTTTACTGCATCCTGGCCTGTCATGGCATCGACGACAAGAAGAATCTCGGCAGGATCTACGGCTGCTTTGATGTTCCGCAACTCATCCATCAGCTGTTCATCTATATGGAGACGACCCGCCGTGTCAAGAAAGACAATATCATTGCCGTGCTTGGAAGCATGGATAATGGCTGCTTTGGCAATCTCAACCGGATCTCCCTGCCCCTGCTGGAACACGGGAATATTCAGCTGTGCACCGACGGTTTCAAGCTGTTTGATAGCAGCAGGGCGATACACATCACATGCCACTAACAGCGGGCGCTTGCCCTGCTTGCGGAGATAGCCGGCAAGTTTAGCACCGTTCGTTGTTTTTCCTGCGCCTTGCAAGCCACACAACATTACCACACTGGGCAACTTGGATGAAATATTGATTTTGGCATTGGTGCCGCCAAGAAGTGTGCAAAGCTCTTCATTGACGATTTTAATAACCTGCTGTGCGGGAGAAAGAGCTTCCAACACATCGGCACCGGATGCACGCTCCGTTACGCGCGCCGTAAAATCCTTCACGACTTTGTAACTGACATCTGCTTCCAAAAGCGCCATGCGTACTTCGCGCATTGCTTCCTTCACGTCGGCTTTTGTCAACCTGCCCTTGCCGCGTAGGCGCTTGAAAACAGCATTCAGTTTATCCGAAATATTTTCAAATGCCATGTCTTCTCCTCTTAACTCTGTTCTGCCCTTTTCAGTCAAAGGGAGGATATCAACGCATCAATTTTCTGCACGACGGAGAAGATCCCCGGAGATGCGGAAAACACTTCCAATTCCTCCCGAATTTGGAGAAGGGAGGCGCGTGTCTGCTCAAAGCGGGCTATCAGCCCGGTTTTTTCTTCCAACTCCCGTAAGGCAGCTTCGGCATGACGAATATTATCCCAGACTCCCTGCCGAGAAATGCCCCGTTGCTCCGCAATTTCGGAAAGAGAAAGATCCTCATTGTAATAAAGGCTGAAACATTCCCGCTGTTTTTCGGTAAGCAAGTCACCATAAAAATCGAGAAGCATGCTCTGCATGAATCTTCCGTCTTCCATGATGAATGCCCCCTGTTAAGCAATTTCACTTGTCGGAGTATAGCACTTTCATTTTCAGGTGTCAAGCATTTTATTTTGACAGTTGAAAAATCATAAAATCATGCTATAATGTTCCATCGTGATACTAAAATAAGGCAGGAAGCAGAAGAAGCATGAATATTGTTGTGGTGGATTTTGAATGGAACCAGGCGATGCGATCGGACTCACCGGTTTTTAACAAGCTCCCCATCCATCTGCGCGGGGAGATTATTGAAATCGGCGCGGTAAAACTGAATCCTGATCTGACACTTGGCGAGGAATTCACCATCGACGTGCGGCCGGTTTATTTTCGTCAGATCCATTACAAGGTAAAAAAAATAACCGGTTTTGACCGGGACAGACTTTCTCACGGCGTCAGCTTTTCAACAGCTTGGGAAGAATTTAAAAAGTTTTGCGGTGATGATGTGACTTTTATCACCTGGGGCTGTGATGACCGCGGGATTTTTGAGCAGAACATCATCATCCACGATCTGGATTGGGACTGGGTGTCTGACTGGATCAATCTGCAGCTTATCTACAACGTCCAGACCGGCGGAGACAAAAATCAAAAATCGCTGGCCGACGCCATGGCACATTTCGACATTGAACAAACGCGAGTCGCGCACGATGCACTCGGAGATGCCTACAACACAGCCCTTGTGTGCACAAAGCTGGATATGCGGGAGGGCTTGCGCACTTATGATGACGCCCCGAGAATTCTCGCTTCGAGGATGCCGAAGGCAGTCACTGTAGCAGAAACTTCCAGCGGACCGGAACCCGTACTGTATGATGCTTATGACGGGTTTGAAAGCAAGGCCGCCGCTTTTGCTGACAGCAGAATTGCTCTCGTGCCGTGTCCGGTCTGCGGGGCGGGAATGCAAAGCCTGAAGTGGGTTAACCAGGGTGATGGGCGATATATGAATCTTTACACCTGTGAAACCCACGGAAAGTATCTTGTACGCGTTAAATTCCGAACCAGCCCCGAGAAGGAACTGATGATTGCCAACAGGCTGGTCTACGAATGTGATGAAGAAATGCTTGCCTCCTACAAAGCAAAAGCCACACAGGCACGCAGGCGAGGCCGCGGAATGCGCGGAAGGACGAGAAGATAACCTGATAACCTCCTGTATATAGAAAAAACCGCCAAAGGCGGTTTTTACTTTTTAGGGCGGTATTTCCAGGCGAGTGGAAAGATTGCAAGATCGCGCAGAACACGCCCGCCGACACGCTTCGGTTCTTTCAGCGTACGATAAAGCCACTCCAGCCCGCTGTCAACCATCCATTTCGGCGCACGTTTTTTATTCCCTGCCAGGAAATCAATCGTAGCACCGGCATTGATGGTAACCGGAATATTGTACTTCTCCTGATTCTCATAGCCAAAGATCTCCTGTTTGGGGACACCTACCCCGAGAATCAGAATATCTGCACGGGATTCCCGCAACATCTCATTGATGGCTGCAACTTCTTCCGGCTTTTTTTCAAACCCGTAAGAGGGAGAAAATGTGCCTGCAATGCGAATACCCGGATATGTCGCTTTCAGGTTTTCGGCAGCCTGATCAGCAACACCGGGGCCTGCCCCGAGCAGGAAAACGGAATATCCTTTCTGCGCTGCGCGAGCACACAGCTCCGGCACGAAAGAGGAGCCGTTGATCTTCTCTTTCAAAGGCGTCTTGTACCATTTGGCAAACCAGAGGAGAGGATGCCCGTCGGCAAAGAGAAGCTCAGCACTGTTCCAGATCGGAGCAAGGGCGGGATTTTTCTCAACCTGAACAATCTGATCACAGTTCGGGGTAATAATCTGGCCAACTCTGCGGGAGGCAATCCACTCATCGATATAATCCATCGCCTCTTCCGTTGTGATATTGTCAAGGTGAATATTCATAAAGGGAATTCGGTTCAGCGGCATGGCAATAGTCTCCTTTCTTCAGGGCTGCTGTTTGAAAAAAGCCATGGCATTCTCCACGTCAGATTGAATCTGTACAGAGAGATCTTCAAAGCTTTCAAATTTAACTTCCGGGCGGAGGAACTTATAGAAATCAATCCGCGTGGGCACACCGTACAGGTTGCCTTCATATCCGAGAAGATGGCTTTCCACACTGACCTTTCCGTCGTTGCTGAAGGTCGGGCGAACACCGATGTTGGTAACTGCAGGATAGATCTTTCCTTCCGGGAGAGCAACCTTAGTGGCATATACACCGTGACGGGGAACAATCACTCCATCCGGGAAAAACATGTTAATGGTCGGCGCTTCAAGCTTACGGCCGATGTGATAACCGGAATGTACGGTATCAGAGAGGCAGTGAGGATGGCCGAGATACCGGTTTGCCTGCTCGATATCCCCGTTTTCAATCATCTGCCGGATCAGTGTGGAAGAAACAATCTGACCATCCAACATGACGGGGGCAATAATATCACAGGCAATGCCGCGAGAAGCACAGTACTCCCGCAGTTTTTCACCATTTCCCTCTCCCCGGCAGCCGAATGTAAAGTCATATCCCACCACAAAACTGCAGACATTCAGATCTTCCACAATCGAGTCAGCAAATTCCTCCCACGGCATGTTCATGATACGGCGGTTGAAATGCAGAAAAACAATATCGTCTATTTCGAAGCAGCGCTGAATTATCTCCTTGCGTCCCCGCGCATCGTTGATGAGGCGTGTTTCACGATTGAAGACTAGATTGTCCGGATGAATATCAAAGCTGAGCACAGACGGCACAGCACCCAGCCGGGCTGAGAGCTGCTTGGCTCTCTCCAGCAAAGCTGCATGGCCGAGGTGCACACCGTCAAAGAAACCCATAGCAAGGGCCCGTCTGATCTGTGCCATTCAGGATACCTCAAAAAAGTTTTTTTCTGTTTTTAAAAGACCGGCTTCAATGCGACCGACCATCAGAAATTCTCCCGTCGGTGCATAGACTCGCAGGCGCCGATCCGGTTCTCCCTCCATGGGGATCATTCCTCCGCAGCGGATACGTGCAGCATCGGAGGCCTCTACCGTAATGGCTTCCATCTCGGAAAACACACTGTCAACCGGTTTGAGAAGCTCATCGACGGTTCCGGCCGCGGCTGAAGATGCAATTTCTGCAATGGTATGGGCATCTTCCACCCGATAACTACCGGAGGAGAGACGCCTGAGTTGTGTCATGCAGGCGCCACAGCCCAGTACCTGCCCGATATCGTGGCAGAGTGTCCGGATATAAGTGCCGGAAGAACAACGGATGTTTAGAATATAGTCTTCTCCTTCGCGCCCTTCCAGTGTAATTTCATCTATTGTGATATGGCGCGGTGCCCGCTCTACTTCCCCGCCCCGCCTGGCAATATCATAAAGCTTTTTTCCTCCGATTTTGATAGCGGAATACATGGGCGGAATCTGCATTTGGTTGCCGAGGAAATGCGCAACCACTGCTTTCAGCTCCTGCTCGGAAAAAACCGGTTGTTGCCGAGCAAGAATACGACCGGAAATATCCTGTGTGTCAGTTACCATACCTGGCCGGAGATACGCACGATATTGCTTGGGATGCCTCATAAGATAATCGGACGCCTTCGCAGCACGCCCGACCATCACAACCAGAAGCCCGGTGGCAAGCGGATCGAGTGTACCTGCATGTCCGATTCTGCGTTCGTGCAGAACTCCTCGGAGTCTGGCAACAACGTCACTGCTTGTCCAGCCCTGTTCTTTATCTACAAGGAGAATCCCTGTCATTTCATAACCTCGTCCACAACCGCCAGCAGCAATTCCTTTGCCCTCGCGGGTCCGGTCGGGATTGTGCACCCGGCTGCCATTTCATGCCCGCCACCTCCAAAAACGCGGCAGATCGCTATGGCAGAAACATCCTTCGAGGTACGGACGGAAATCTTACTCTCCCCATTCGCCATCTCCCGAATCGTGATACCGACTTTGCCGCCCTTGACCCTACCGGTGAGAGAAGCGAGATCATCACAATCATCCTCTGTGGCACTGCAGGCCCGCATCATCTCCTGTGTAACGGTTGCAACAACTACCCGGTTGTCACAATGGAACGTCATCCCGGAATAAATCATGCCTTCCAGCTGGATTCTTGCACAACTGACCTGACGGAAGAAGACGAGATTGGCAGAAGCATTGTCAGCACCGTGTGCCAGCAGATGGGAAGCAGCAGAAAATGTTTTGGCATTGGTGTTTGCATATTGAAAACAGCCGGTATCGGTGGAAACAGCAATATAAAGGAGATCGGCCTCTTCTTTTGCAAGATTGCCGCAGAGCTTTTCAATCAGAGAAATCACGATTTCTCCGCAGGAAGACCGTTCCGGATCAACAAGCGTCTCGGCAGCATAGAAAGAATTCGTCGGATGATGATCGACACAAAAATCGACTCTTCCTTGAAATCCATGGGGGAAAAGCTGCTCCGTAGCTAAATCGACACTGACCACAAACTTTGGAACGAAACCGTCTTCCGCCAGATATTTCCCGACATAAGGCTGAAATTTTTCGGTGATCTGTTCATTCCGATAAAGAAAAGCGCTTTTCCCTGCGCGGCGCAGTGCGTGGCAGAGCGCCGCAGCGGAACAAAGCGTATCCCCATCCGGGTTTTTATGGGTGATGAGGAGGAAGCAATCCTGCTCTTTGAGCAACCTCGCAGCTTTTAAAACATTACAGCTGCCCATCGTCTTTCTCTTCCTCGTTATCATGCCGGATATTCAGGCTTTCCAGCAACTCATTGATATGGGCGCCGTAAGCAATACTGTGATCAATCTCAAAAACCAGTTCCGGCGTATACCGCAGGCTCATGGAATTGCCAAGCTCTCTGCGCAACCAACCGGAAGCCGATTTTAAGCCTTTTTTGAATTCCTTTTCATCTTCCAGATCCATTACAGAGAGCCATACTTTGGCATAACGCAGGTCGCCCGTCGTTTCAACACGGGTTACACTGATCATTTTGCCTGCAATCCGCGGATCTTTGATATTCCGTAGAAGTGCGGATAAGACAAACTGGATATCATCGTTTGTTCTGGCCAGTTTATTGGATGCCATAACGTCTCCTTTACTGAGCAATCTGCTCCATCACGAAGCATTCAATAATATCGCCGACCTTGATATCGTTGAATTTTTCCACCTGCATACCGCATTCATATCCGGAAGCAACTTCCCTGACATCATCCTTGAAGCGGCGGAGGGAAGCCAGATCACCCTCGTGAACAACAATATTGTCCCGCAGGACGCGAACCTGGCAGCCACGTTGAATCTTACCGTCGGTGCAGTAGCAGCCGCAAACAGTGCCGACCTTAGAGACCTTATACGTCTCACGCACTTCGGCATGTCCGATGATGGATTCTTTGAATTTCGGTGCAAGCATGCCCTTCATAGCTGCTTCGATTTCGTTGATGCAGTCATAAATGACACGGTAAAGGCGAATATCCACATCGTTGCGTGTGGCGTTATCCCTTGCCGCGGCATCCGGACGCACATTGAATCCGACGATAATTGCTCCGGACGTTGCCGCAAGCATCACATCGCTTTCATTGATTGCGCCGACTGCGCTATGGATCACCTTGACGCGAACCTCTTCATTGGAAATCTTTTCCAGAGAAGCTTTGACCGCTTCGGCAGAGCCCTGGACGTCAGCCTTGACGATGATGTTCAGCGTCTTCATCTCACCAGCCTGAATCTGGCTGAAGAGATCTTCCAGGCTGACCTTGCGACCCAGACCGCCGGAGGAATTTGCCATGGAAATGCGGCGCTCTTCCGCAAGTTCTCTCGCCATACGCTCATCGGAAACAGCGTTAAACACATCACCGGCGCTTGGGACCTCGGAAAGGCCGGAGATTTCAACCGGTGTAGAGGGGCCGGCTTCCGTGATCCGTCTGCCCTTATCATCTACCATGGTACGCACACGGCCGACTGCGGTGCCGGCAATCAGAATATCGCCCATATGAAGAGTGCCGTTCTGAACGAGAACCGTCATAATCGGGCCGCGGCCCTTATCCAGCCGGGCTTCAATCACAGCGCCCTTTGCAGCGCGGTTTGGATTGGCTTTCAGCTCCTGGACCTCCGCCAAAACGGTGAGGTTTTCCAGAAGGTTATCAATACCCATACCCGTCTTCGCAGAAATCGGGCAGACAATGGTATCTCCGCCCCATTCCTCAGCAACGAGATCATATTCGGTAAGCTGCTGCTTGATGCGTTCGGGATTGGCTCCCGTAACATCCATCTTATTGATAGCTACTACAATCGGAATATTGGCCGCTTTGGCATGGTTGATGCTCTCAACCGTCTGCGGCATAATACCGTCATCTGCAGCAACAACAAGGATAGCAATATCCGTTACCATGGCGCCCCTGGCACGCATGGATGTAAAGGCTTCGTGGCCCGGCGTATCCAGGAAGGTAATCGGCTTGCCGTCTATCTCGACGGTATAGGCACCGATGGCCTGCGTAATACCGCCTGCTTCGCCGGAGGCGACATTGGCATTACGAACATAGTCCAGCAAAGAGGTCTTGCCATGGTCTACATGGCCCATCACTACCACAACCGGAGCTCTTGTGACGAGATCTTCCGGCTTATCTTCACTGTCATCAATCAGCCGCTCTTCCACGGTGACGATTACTTCTTTCTCGACCTTGCAGCCAAGTTCCATTGCGACAAGCGCAGCAGTATCGTAATCGATCACGTCGGAGATGGAAGCAAACGTGCCCATCTTCATAAGAGTTTTGATAACTTCGGAGGCTGTCTTCTTCATCCGGGTAGCAAGCTCGCCGACGGCGATCTCATCCGGAATCTGAACCTTGAGCTGCTGTTTTCTGGCAATCTCAAGCTGCAGACGTGCCATTTTATCGCGCTCTTCCTGGCGGCGCTTTGCAGAAGCCGCCTGCGGATTGGAACGTTGTTTGGATTTACTCTGAATCTTCTCTTTGTTGCCCCGGCGCAGATTGGAATTGTTGGTCTTATTGCTGCCGAGATCCTCATACTTCTCGTTGTATTTATCAATATTGACCGCAGAGCCGCCTCGTGTGTCGACAACACGTTTTTCCGCGACCTGGCGCGGTGTAAAGGGTTTGTTCTGTTTCTGCTGCTTGACCGGACCCTGTGCTGCTGCCGGCTGTGCAGGCTGTTTGGCATCCGGTGTGCCGGTTTTAACATCTGCGTGCACTTTGGGTTCCGCCTTGCCCTGGGCAGGCTTTCCCTGCTTGTCCTGTGCAGGTTTGGCTTCCGATTTCGCCTGCTTTTCCGATGCAGCTTCTGCAGCAGGTGCCGCCGGCTGTGCCGGAGGCGTGACGACAAAAATCTCCTCCAGGCTTTCTACCTGGTTGTGCTGCGTCATATATTCAAAAATCACATCCAGCTCTTCATTCGCCAGAACCTGCATATGATTCTTGGAGGGTGCGAAATATTCTGCCATAATCGCAGCGATTTCTTTATTGGGTACACCGAAATCCTTCGCAACTTCTCCCAATCTGTATTTCATTACCAATGCCATAGTTTAATCCTCCCCTGCTGAGTTCTTCTTTGTCCTGACTCCGGGTTTCTCTTTCTTTCTGCGCTGAGCCTTTTCATAACGGAACGTAACGGCTTTCAGGCTTTCTTCATATTGCCCTGGAAACTCCGCAACAAGCTTCTTCAGCAATGCTTTGGCAAAACCGAGATCCGTGACGGCTGCCATCGTGCATCTCCCGACTCCTGCTGCTTTTGCCAGTTCTTCTTCCGGAAAGGGCATAGTAACCAGGAGAGCACGATGCCCTTCCAGCAAATGCCCGGCGTGGACAGCGGATTTTTCTCTTCCGTCACACGGAAGAAGCAGAAGCCTGGCCTTTCCTTTTCCGACCGCGTCAGAAGTGTTTTCCTCCCCCACGGCCAGCGCCGATGCCTTTCGCATCAGGCCAAGAAACGCGAGAATATCTTCTCTCAAGGCAATTTCTCTCCTTCCGAAAGCAGTTCCTGCAGAAGTTCCTGCGGTACCGGGACTCCGAGAGAACGCTCCAGCGCCTTCGACCGGATTGCCTTGTTCAGGCAGGCAGGATCCGGGCAGACGTAAGCACCGCGCCCCGAGGCTTTTCCTCTTCCGTCAATGGTGACGGTTCCCTCCGGAGATCTCACAACACGCAAAAGATCCTTCTTGGGCTTCATCTCCCGGCACCCGAGGCATTGCCTCATCGGGATTTTTCTTTCCGTTGCCATGGATTCCGCCTCCTTCCGCTTCTCTGCTTTTGTTGATTGTTATTTGGTTTCGCTCACAGGCTTGATGTCAATCTTATATCCGGTGAGTTTGGCAGCCAGGCGGGCATTCTGCCCTTCTTTGCCAATGGCAAGAGAGAGCTGATCATCCGGCACAATCACCCGGCAGCTCTTACCGTCTTCCGACATGGTAACGCTGACCACTTCAGAAGGAGAAAGGGCGGCAGAGATATAATCTTCCGGAACTTCGCTGTATTTGATAATATCAATCTTTTCGCCGCCAAGTTCCGTCACAATATTGGCAACGCGACCACCCTTGGGCCCAACACAGGAACCGATCGGGTCGACATCCGGATCTTCCGAACGGACAGACATCTTCGTTCTACTGCCGGCTTCACGGGCAATGGACATAATCTCAACGGTTCCGTCGGATATTTCAGGTACTTCCAGCTCAAAAAGGCGCTTTACAAGGCCGGGATGGGTTCTGCTGATGAGCACCTGCGGACCGCGGGTAGAATTGCGCACCTCAACGACGTAGACCTTGATACGGTCCCCTTCCTTGAGGGCTTCTGTTTTGATTCTCTCATTGGCAGCAAGAACCGCTTCGGTATATTCGCTGTTGGAAGAGATCCGAATGCCGATGCTGCCGGATCTCGGGTCGATGTGAGAAACGACACCGGTGAGGATTTCATGCTCTTTGGAAGTGAACTCCTGATATATCAGGCCACGCTCGGCTTCACGAATTCCCTGAATGATGACCTGCTTGGCCGCCTGTGCGGCAATACGGCCGAACTTCTTCGTCTCTACGGGGACGTGAACCATATCACCCTCTTTGGCACGTTTGGAAAGCTTTTTGGCTGCTTCGATCTGGATTTCATGGGAGGGGTCGGTAACCTCTTCCACGACAAGCTTATTGATATGCATCTCGATCTGCTTTTTATCCTCATCGAGAACAATTTCTACATTATCTTCGCATTCCGGGTTGTCACGGCGGAAAGCGGCAAGCATAGCCTGCTTGATTTTGTCATACATGTATTCTCTGGGAATACCTTTTTCTTTTTCGATGTCTTCAATCGCTTCAAAAAATTCTGCGTTCATTTGTGATCCATCTCCCATTCTGATTAAAACGAAACATGCAGCTTTACAAGAGCTATATCCTGTTTTTCAAGGCGGATTTCCTTCTTTCCGCTGGAAAGAGTGACCGATCCGTCTTCATATTTTTCAAGAGTACCGACAAAAGCCTTCTGCCCGTTGACCGGACGATACGTACGCACTTCAATCTCACTCCCCAGAAAGGCCTCGAAATCGGAGGGACGCTTCAGTTCCCGCTCGGCACCCGCTGAGCCGACTTCAAAAATATAACTGTCGGGAATCGGATCTGCCTCATCCAGAAGCTTGTCCAACCTGCGGGAAATTGCCTCACAGTCATTGATGGAAACGCCGCCCGGCTTATCAATATACACCCGCAGATAGTAGGAGCCGGCTTCTTTCACATACTCCACATCCCACAGGGAGCAACCTTCCTCCTCCACCACCGGCTGCGCCAAAGCGATTACAGCGTCGGTAATTTTACTCATGAAACCTCTCACTTTCTCAGATGCCTGAAAACTCTAAAAAAGAGAGGGCCGCGACCCTCTCATACAAGCTTATTACTACCTTGGTTAATATAGCACTATATTCTGTGCTTTGCAAGACTTTTTTTGCAAAATTCTGCGAAAAAACAGGAATTATCCGTTTTCAGTGGCAATTATAATACAAAATTGCCGTGCTGTCGGTGAGAATGGCATCGCACTTTCCGGAATAGAGATAGTTAAAACACTCCATAGTGCCGCCGACAAGCCGAATCACGTTGCCCAGGCGGGAAGCGAGCCGGCTGTCGGAATTGAGCGCATTCATCGCCTCTATGGTGGAAGGCATGGCCAGCGTCTTGCCTTTCATGTTGCTGCCGATGGAGCTGTCTCTCGTGGCAATGACAATCTGGTTGCTGATATATGGGCCGTAACGGGCATAAATTCCGGAAGCGACCTCCTTCTCGTCAAGCGCAATCCCGCCCCAGGCACAATCAATATTTCCAGAAGCGAGCTCATCGTAGACCTTTTCCTTCTCAATAACCTGCTCTTTAAGCGTCCACCCGAGGAGATCCGTTACGGCGATGGCAAGCTCGATATCAAATCCCCATAGGGTTCCGTTGGAACTGTAGACGAAGGGGAAGGAATTCACATCTACCCCGATGATAAAAGTTTTATCCTTCGGAACCAGAAGATCATCCAACGCGGCAGCATCCTTTTCAAAATTGATCAACTTTCCGCCCAGCCATTTTGTAGCCAGTTCATCAACCTTTCCCTGAGCGGCAAGCACTTTGATGGCGGCTACCACATAATAGATGGTAGGGTCATTATTCCGGAAAGCCAGTGAATACTGCTGCTCTACCAACGTCTGCACGGCTTTGACCCCATAGGAAGTTCCTCCGCCGCAGCCGAACAGAGGCAGGCTCAGACAAAGCACCAGCAACAAGCAGAGCCAACGCTTCAAACCGGGATTTCGCAAACAATCAGTGTTTCGGTTTATAATGGTTTCCGGTGCCGGTGAATCTGTTGGTTTTTTCCTGAGGCTTGTTATCATACACTTCTGTCTCGTATGCGCTGTATTCGCTATATCCATAATCCGTCTGAAAATCCTGATAATCACTCTGGTCGAGGAAGGTATCGTTTTCGAGATAATCCCCATCGGTGAGATACTCTTCTTCCGGCTCCTCTGCCGAAAATGCAGCTCCGGTTACGGGAGTATCGGAATAAGCCTCGCCTTCCTGTTCATCGACATATCCATCATCGGCATATCCGTCGTCTGCATATCCGTCATCGGCATATATCCGGTCATCATAAGCGTCTTCTCCAAGCTCTTCCTCTTCCGATTCGTCACCGTAATCGTCATCCGTGGGAACTGCAGCGAGCCTGCTGCTGGCTGCGCTTTGGTCACGAGCAGAGAAAGTACGGCGCGGACTCCGCTTCACCTCGGGCGGTTCGAGATATTCGTCATCATCGTCGTAATAATCATCCGCGGGGGACGTGCGTGTGGTTTTCGGGGCTTTGCGGCGGCGTTTGCTGTTGAGAACCACCAGCAAAAGAGCAAGGCCAACGATAAACACCGCGAGGCCAGCTATGAGAATAATTCTCTGGGTTGCACCGATCCCGGCATTCAGATTGGCAATGGGATTACCTGGGGATGCAATCACAGCAGAGGGTGCTTCCGTGGGAACAACCACGGGAGCTTCCGTGGGAACCGGAGTGGAGACGATTGCCGCTTCGGCGGCTTTGCGCTGCTCCTCTTCCTGCCGGAGCCTCTCCTGCTCTTCTCTGGCAAGCCTGTCGGCCTCTTCCTGCTGTGCTCTCGCCTGCTCGGCTTCATAGGAAGCCAGCCTCGAGTCGAGCTGAAGTGCATAGTCGGCAAACATCTTGCCGAGATCGCCGATGCGCTTGTTGAAGTTTTCCATATTTACCGACATAATGGTGACAATAATCGGGTTGGGAGTATAGATGATACCACCCACATGATTATTGTTTTTCGTCGGGTTGGATTTGACTTCTTCGAAGGCGCCGTATTTCTGGGCAATCTCATAGGTTCCTTCCAGATTGGTGCGGAGATAGGCACCGGGCTGAGCCTGCTTCATATAGTCCAGAACACGGGGATAGCTGTCCGGATTGTTGTAAAGCGTCTGCAGCACCTGGGTGTAGAATTCCACATTATAGTAGCTGACATCATAGAAATCCTGATTGAAATAGCTGGTGGGCAGGTTGGTGAACTTGATGATCTGGTCGGCGCATTTGCCTGCATAACTGCCACCCATCCACTCCACCATGGCATGGCCGGTGTTGTTGTTGGAATCAACCAGCGAACGGCGCTCAAGAGTTTCCAGGTCGCCGGAGGAATACTGATTTTCATAATAAGTGTCAGCCGCAATCTCGCCGGCAACTTCCCGTTCGGCAAGAAGCATGGCAACCGGCACCTTGTAAAGGCTGGCGCTGTAATACCATTTATCCACGTTATAATACCACGTATCGCCGGTTTTCAGATAGCAGAAGCCAATGCTGATGCTTCTGTTTCGTGTGTTGAGACCATATTCCTCAACGAAATCATCCATCATCTTCTGCAGCTCGGAAGCATCAATGATACCCGCGGAGGAAACCTCCGCCGCTGCAGGAGAGGTGGCCTCGGCAGCGAAAGCCTGCGCCCCAAGGGAGCATAATAGCACAACTGCCACAGCCCACGATATGATTCTGATTGTTCTCTTCATCTGTTACTCCTCTTTTCTGAGAAATAGGTTTACCCGTCCGATCGGTTATTCAAACTCACAGACGTAACCGATCTGCCCTCTATACATGCCGGGATAATCGCTCACGGGGTCGTTTCGGCTGTCGTTATACACCCAGGCACCGTTGAAATGCCAGAGCAGCAGATAATCTTCGGCAACCTTGTCCCCGTTGTCGTAAAGGGAGGGCTCATTGGCGCCCCACACATAAAAGTTAACGGTTTCGCCGTTTTCCCAGATAAGCTCCCCGTTTTCGCGGTGGCATCCCAGCCAGACCTTTTCAATGCCGTTCTGCTGAGCAAGGGCGATCACTTTCTGAAGTTCTTCTTCATTTCTGACAACGGCAAGATATCCGCCGAGATCTTTGCAGGCCTGCTGGGCATCCGTCCAGCTCCTGTCTTCTTTAAAGAACTGATAGGTATGCTCCCGCTGCGTCTCTGCATCGGAAGAAACCGGCTGTGCTTCCGTAGAAATGGAGGCTTCCTCCCCTTCCGGAGCGGGTTCCGGTGTACGGGTGTCGGACAAAATCACCAGTGGCTCGGAGGGTGGCACAACATGCACATTCCCTGCCTCGATATCCGCCTGGGATTCCGGCGTGGGGAACACCATGTCAGGAGGGAAGGAAACTTCGGGTGCCGAAGTGGCTTCCGGATCCGTATCTTCCTCATCCGCTGCCACAGCGGTGGAAACGCTTGTCTGCGTTGCTTCCCTGCGGAGACGAATATCCTCAAACATCTTGGTATAAACCAGCGCTCCTACCACGAAAAGTGCAATCAGCACAAGCGCTACGATAACGGGCGCCAGACTACGTTTTTTCGATGCTTCTCGGATGTTTTTCTCCCGTTCCAGCTTCCGGCTGCGATTCTGCTTTGCAGACACTTCGGCATTCTGCCGATTATCCGGAACCGCCTTTTCCACGCGGTTGCCGGAGGATGCGCCGGAAGAGACCTTTCTGGTTCTCGGAGGAGGCGCGGGAGAAGCATATGCTGCTTTTTTCTCTGCCTCAGCTCCTTCAGCCTTGTTGACTGCAGATTTTCTCCGCCCGGCTTCATCGGTCTCGTTCAGGATTTCGGCCATCATTTTTTCTATATCACTCATCTCATCTTCAGTCTTCCGAAAGATATCTTCAGCGTCAGGAGTGTTCTTCGCCATCTCTTGTTCCTCCGTGATTCATGGGATCAAACCCACTTTAATACATGATATCCTACCACAGAAGCAGAATTATGTCAACGAAAATCCAACTGAAAAGTTCACTTTTTCTCTGTTTTCTCTTGTATAACGGGGTTATTTGTGGTAAAATGGCTACATTATTTTTACAATTTTCTTACGAAAGGAGCCATGCCGTGAAAAAGAGGCTGATTCCCATTGTTGTAGTTCTTATGGCTGCGCTCCTTTTTTCCTCTTCCTGCACCGGCAGAAGCGTGCCCGTTCCCTTTTCGGATGCAAAAGCAGAGTATCTTTCAGGTCTGCCCACAGAAAAGGCCCCTTCGCCGGATCCGTCACCTTCCGTTCCTCCCACACCACGGCCGACACCGTCGCCCACTCCCTCCCCCTCGCCTACTCCTGTGCCGTATGAGGGAGAGGAAATTGCACAGTATGCCCTTCAGTTTAACGGGTATCGCTACAACTACGGCGGGATGGATCCTTCCACGGGGTTTGACTGTTCCGGGCTGGTTTACTATGTATTCCGGCAGTTCGGATACAAGCTCAATCGCGTTGCCGCTGATCAGGCGCTGAACGGAATCGAAGTGAAAACAAAGGCGGATCTCCTCCCCGGCGACATCATCTGTTTCTCCTGGATTACAAACTCCTACATCAATCACGTGGGGATTTATATCGGAGACGGAAAATTCATCCATGCGATGGATTCCGCCAACGACGTTGTCATCACGAAGTTGACAGACTATCTGGAAACCCACCGCTGTGTAATGCGCCGAATCGTCGGCGCAGAAGAAAAGCTTTCGCTCTCTGTTATTGAAGAACAGGAACGATTGGATGCGCTGGCACTGGCCGAGCGGATGGCCGAAGAGGAGCGTATTGCCGCCGAACAGGCAAAAAATGCCTCTCCCACTCCAACTCCTCCTCCCGCCTTCATCCCGGACGCCGGGGCAATTTCAAAAGCGGAAGCGGAAGAACAACACCGGAAAGAAATTGAGGAAGCCTGGCGGGCAATCTGGGAAGAAGAACCCCCCACTCATGAGGATGCCCCAACAGAGCCCGAATCGCAGCCATCTGCCGGTGTGGAAGAACCGGCACCGAACGAGAATACACCTGCATCTTCCACTGAACCGGAGAATGCCCTTCCGGCAGATCCCCCGCCTCCTGCCCCAGATCCGGAACCGCAGCAAAATCCCGACACCGGAAGTAACATTGAGCCGGAGCCGAATAACACCGACAGTATATTTGACGGCAATATCATTACCATCACCGGATAAAAAGACCACCCCGAACCGTTTGGGGTGGTCTTTTGATGGAAGGTGAAATCTCAGGCCTTGCTGCGAATGTATTCGTCAATGCTTTTGGCACCGGTTTTTCCTGCTCCCATGGCAAGAATAACAGTGGCAGCGCCTGTTGCAGCGTCACCTCCGCAGAAAACACCTTCACGAGAAGTCAGGCCGTTTTCATCGGTTTCAATTGCGCCTTTTCTCGTGACGTTGAGGTTCGGCGTGGTAGAACGAATCAGTGGGTTAGGGCTGGTGCCAATGGCAATAATCACTGCATCGCACGGGAGAACCCAGTTGCTGCCTTCCACAGGCACAGGGCTTCTGCGCCCCTTTTCATCCGGCTCGCCGAGCTCCTGTCGGATCAGCTCTAAGCCCGTTACTCTGCCGTTTTCATCTCCCACAACCGAGACAGGGTTGTTGAGGAGCTGGAACTCGATACCCTCAGCCACGGCGTGCTCCACCTCTTCTTTACGGGCAGGGAGCTCTTCCAAGCCGCGACGGTACGTGATGTAAACGTGACCGTCTCCGAGCCGCTTGGCAACGCGAGCGGCATCCATTGCAACATTGCCGCCGCCGACAACCGCCACATTGTGGAAATGCTTGAGAGGCGTATCATAATCATCCCGATAGGCTTTCATCAGGTTGGTGCGGGTGAGAATTTCATTGGCAGAATAAACGCCCAGCAGGTTTTCGCCCGGGATATGAAGGAACTGGGGAAGCCCTGCGCCGGAGCCGATATACACGGCTTCAAAACCGTCTTCAAAGAGTTCGTCAACCGTCTCGCTCTTGCCGATAACCGCGTTGTTCACAATCTTCACACCCATGGCGACCAGGTTGTCAATCTCAATCTGGACGATTTCCTTCGGCAAACGGAACTGCGGAATCCCGTAGACCAGAACGCCGCCGCTTTTGTGAAACGCTTCAAAAATCGTCACATCATAGCCCATCTTGCGGAGGTCACCCGCACAGGTAAGGCCGGAAGGTCCGGAACCGATCACGGCGACTCTATGGCCGTTGGAGGCGGGAACTGAAACAGCGGGCTTGTCCTTCTTGGCGTTGTGATAGTCTGCCACAAAACGCTCGAGGCGGCCAATGGCAACACTCTCGCCCTTTTTCCCTCGGATGCACTTGCTCTCGCACTGCTTCTCCTGGGGGCAGACACGGCCGCAGACGGCTGGCAGAGAGTTGGTAGAGGTAAGAATGTCGTAAGCGGCATCAAAATCACCCTCAACGACCTTTTCAATAAACTCCGGAATACGAACGGAAACCGGGCAGCCCGTCCGGCAGAGAGGGTTCTTGCAGTTCAGGCAGCGTTTGGCTTCGGCAATCGCCTGTTCCTCGGAATATCCGAGAGCAACCTCATCAAAGTTTTTGGCACGGATCACGGGATCCTGCTCGGGCATGGGGTTTTTCGTTAAGCTCATATCAGCCATTGACTCTCTTGCCTCCTGTCATTCTGCAGATATGCTGTGCAGCAGCATCCTGCTCATCTTTATAAAAAGCGGCACGCTTGATCAGTGAATCAAAGTCAACCAGGTGGGCATCAAAGTCAGGGCCGTCAACGCAGGCGAATTTCGTCTCTCCGCCGACGATCACACGGCAGCCGCCGCACATTCCCGTTCCGTCTACCATAATGGGGTCAAGAGAAATAATCGTCTGAATGCCGTAAGGGCGCGTCACCTCGGCGAGGAACTTCATCATAATGTCCGGCCCAATGGCAATCACGCGGTCGAACTGTGGTTTGCCTTCTGCAATATTGGCTTCAATCTCGGCTTGCAGAGCGTTTGTGGTAAAGCCTTTCACGCCATAGGTGCCATCATCCGTGCAGATGACCAGCTTGTCGGAGACTTCCGCCAGCTCTTCTTTCAAAATTACGATATCCGCGCTGCGGAATCCGCCGATAAACGTTACCTCAATGCCCTTTTCATGCATTTCTTTCGCAATCGGATAAGCGATGGCACATCCGACACCGCCGCCCACTACGCAGACCTTTTTGAGGCCTTCCATCTCAGTTGCCTTGCCGAGCGGCCCGACGATATCTGAAATAATATCGCCCTCTTCCACCGTGTGCAGCATTTTGGTGGTGCGGCCGGCAGCCTGCACCATCACCGTGACAGTTCCCTTTTCTCTGTCATAGCCTGCTACCGAGACAGGAACGCGTTCGCCCTGTTCATCCAGCCGGAAGATGACAAACTGACCTGCCTTGGCATGCCGCGCAATCAGCGGGGCTTCAAATTCAAAAAGGCAGATGCTTTTTGCTTCATTGAGGAATCGTTTTGTAACTACCCGATATCCCATCTTTTTTACCTCTCCATCTATTTTTTTGCATTCGTATCTCTCACCGGAGAAACCACATAAACATATAACTGTATTATTGTATCATCGTTTCCTGCAAAGTCAATGGCTATTTTCTCAACGGCTGCGCAGGTCCGGAACCCTGATCGTTACCGTCTCTCCTGCAGGCACAGAGTGCGTCAGCCAGACGTTACTGCCGATCACGCAGTCGTCCCCGATTACAGTTTCACCGCCGAGAATCGTTGCGCCGGCGTAGATCACTACGCGGTCTCCGATGTCCGGATGGCGCTTGATGCCTTTGACGAGAGTTCCGTCTTCCCCGACTTCGAAACTCTTGGCACCCAGCGTAACATGCTGATAGAGCTTCACATGGTCACCGATCGTCGTCGTCTCCCCGATGACGACACCGGTTCCGTGGTCAATAAAGAAATAGCGCCCGATAGTTGCGCCGGGATGGATATCAATTCCCGTAATACGATGGGCATATTCTGTCATCATACGCGGCACAAGGGGAATCTGCATTTCATAGAGCTTATGCGCCATCCGGTAAATGCTGATGGCCTGAAAAGCCGGGTAAGTGAGGATAATCTCATCAATGCTCTTGGCTGCTGGATCGCCCTCATAACCAGCCCGGATATCGGTTTTTAAGACTTCCAGGATTTCCGGAAGCGTGTCGATCAGCTCCATGGCTCTTGCGGAAGCTTCTTCTTCATTTGCACAGACACAGTTGAGGCATCTGGTAAGGGCATCGTAGGCCCGCATGAGTTCCCACGTCCGCTTTTCCGTTTCCACAAAGCGCTCTCTCGCTTTGCCGAAGTGGTAAGGGAACATTGCCGTCAGAAGATAGGAAATCGCGTCTTCCACCGTGAGATCCAGCCCGATATACTTTCCTCCCGAAGGTGATGTGCCGATGGAGGTGAATGCACACGCCACCTGCTCCAGATGAGAGGCTACTGCGCCTGTTTTTATTGTTTCCATAGTATTTCTCTTTCTTGCTGTTGATTGCCCGGCGGCATTGCCGGAAATAAATCGTATAGTAGAATATCTGTCCCGTCAGGGGCATCACTCAGTCAAACGCCAGAAGCTCTCCATTTGTGTAAACTGCACCGCCTGATGCCATAACGGTCCCTCCGACCTTGACGATCGGCTGCTTGTTGGTGAACAGCTCGGTGTTTCCGCCGGTCAAAACGAAGTCGGAAGCGGCAGAAATCCCGTTTCCTTCGCAGTATACCGTAATCGAGCCGCCGTTGATTTCCACATAGCCCTTTCCGATTTTGGTGGAGGTGGCTTTCAAACCGTCATTCCCGGCTGTGATGGTGATGGTGCCGTCATTCACTTCGACGGACTCCGAACCCTTGATACCGTTGTTGGCTGAAGTAATCACAACTGTACCCCCGTCCAGATCGATATCATCCTTGCAGGTGATGCCGTTGTTGAGAAAACCGTTGACGATGAGCTTTCCCGGGCCTTTGATATCAAGATCGTCTTCCGCGTAAATTGCAGCTGCAGAACGGGAATCATCAAAGGTGGCAAGAAGAGCTTCCGTGCCGGAAGTTACAATGTTTTCGGTTCCCTCCGCCATATAAAGCCGAAGTTTTTCCGCCTGCTCCACGTAAATGGCAGGGCCGTCAAGGCAGGTGATCTCCGCTCCGGCCAGCGTAACACTGATCTTTTCGGAAGAGTTGCCGGTATCAACCACGATTCGTCCGTTATCCAGCTTCCCGGTGATGACATACTCTGCCGCTTCGGTGAGAAGAATCTCGCTCCCGTTCACGGCAATCCCGCTGCCGCGGAAGGTTGCCCCGTCCCCCGTCAGGGTAATGACGCGCTCTCCCGCTTCGGAAGATGGCAAAAGACCTCCCATCAAAATGGGAGGGACGGAATGATTCCCGGAAACCGCCGAAAAAACCAGTAACGTCAAAAGCAGACTGCTGCAGAGAATCTTTTTCATTTATATTTCCTCCTACCATTTCATGAACCGGCAGAAAACACTGCCGCACGGAAACAGGCTTGAAAACCCGGCGTTTGAGCAGGAAAACTGCTCCATACTATAACGATTCCCGCACTTCTTGTCAAGAGTCGGAACGAGGAATTCTTTCCTCGCTCCGGCATTATCAGAGACCGCCGAGGAGTACCTGATCGTAACAGAAGAGCGCCTCATTGATTTCAAAAATGTTGTAGTTTTTTCGCTCGAGGAAGTAGCGGATGATGACATCGAACCGGTTGCTGCGGGAGAGAGCAAAACCGGCTTTGCCGAGCAACTCCTCCGTCTCATCCAGCTCAAGCTCCAAAGCAATGGCGAAAGCAACCGCCGTGGGTTTGCTGGGGCGATACTGCACATCTCCGCGGATTTTGGAGAAGAGCTTCCGGTCGATATTGGCTTTGCGGTAGCACTGGGCATCTGTCATGCCGGAGGCGTCGATTTTACGGAAAAGCATCTGTTGAAAGCTTTCATCAAGAGAATGGATCCTCTCCTCCAGATCATCGCTTTGCATAGGCGATGCCATCGGAGCCATACTGGGGCAAACGGTATCCTCAAAAGGCTCCTCTTCGAAGTCCGGCATGGGGAAGGGTATGGACTCGTTATAGAGCTCTTCTCTCCGGTTTTGAGGATACTGCTGATGAAAGGAATCAACATACTGGTCATCGATATATTCCTTCAGGTCAGCCGAGAGATGCTGGCCGAGGGCAAGGGTTTCTCCACCGAAAACGACAAGGATAACCGCCATGTCGTGTACCAGGAGGAAGGCGCTGATTTCATTTACAGCAATACGTATGGCCTGATCCTTTGGGAAGCGATAGGCGCCGGCGGAAATCAGCGGAAAGGCAACGGACTCACATCCGTTTTTCTCCGCAAGAGCAAGAGAACGGCGGTAGCAGGAGGCGAGGAGATCGGCCTCGTGGTGAGTTCCGCCCTTCCAGCGAGGCCCGACGGTATGGATGACATATTTTGCCGGAAGGCGATAACCAGCGGTAATTTTCGCATCGCCGGTAGCGCAGCCGCCGAGCGTACGACATTCGGCCAGGAGCTCAGGACCTGCAGCGCGGTGAATAGCGCCGTCGACTCCTCCTCCGCCTAACAATGAGGTATTGGCAGCATTGACGATCGCATCCACGTGCATTTTGGTAATATCATTTCTGACGATCTGAAACGGCATAAAAAAGCTCCTTTCCTTTTCAAAGAATTGCTGTTTTTCATGATACAAATTTTACGGCGGTTGTCAAGAGTTTAAAAAAGAAAGGCGGAAGCTACAGGAGCCCCCGCCAAATGGGTGATCTGATTTGCGTCAGGAAAGTGCTTCGGAATAGCTCTCGACCGTGACAGTATAGATGCTTGTGCCGGAAAGGAGAACCGTGCCGTCGGTACGGGCAATCGTAACGGTATTGCCGTCAGGATCGGAAATAATACCGTTGCAGGTGAGATCGGTAAGGATGCTGTCGCCCGTGACAATCCAGGAGGAGGATTCGTCAATCACGAGGCTGCAGGACCCGCCCCCGCCTTCGCCGGCACAGGATTCATCATCCAGCACAGCACCGGTGAGGACGCTGCCCTCGGTAAGCGAGAGGGAGAGGGTGGAGATGCTGTCCCACAAAATATCGCCGTCAAGGTTCTGGTCGATGGCGGTGAAAGAGCACTCGGCACCGTTGGCGCCGACTTTGCCCCAGCCGCGCTGATTACTGTTACCGGTGCAGCGGAGGAAGTATTCACAATCGTCGGCAGATTCGATTTCCACATGGTGCAGGGTAAAGCTGCTCTCGGTATTGGTGGTGTAAAAAAGGCCGCCGTTGAGACTGATGAGTTTGCCGCCGTCCATTTCAAAAACACCCTGCCCGACCTGGGAGTCGCCACTCATACTCTGGTAGAGGATAACGGTCCAGGTATTGTCGTTCTGGTCCTGATCCGGCATATCACCGGTAAGGATACAGTTGTTGAGGTGGATAGAATTGAGGCCTTCGAGGCAGAGGGCTTCGGAGCCGGTGGCCGTGAGAACGGCATCGGAAACCGTGATATCGGCAGTAACGTAAACCGCCGGGGAACCAGCGCCGTTGGAGGTATAGGTCCCGCCTTCCACCACCATGGTGCCGCTGCCTCTGTCGGACCGGATGGCTGCAGAAGAGGCACCGTTGGTGGTAACCGTAAGGTTTTTGGCATAGAGCGTGCCGCCGCCGGCAACGTGAATGCCACCGGAGGTGCCCTGCATGGTGGTAATGGTGCTGTCGGCAACGGTGATAACACCATCGCCGTAACTGAAGACTCCTGCTGCACCGGCTGCATCGGTTTCGATGGTCATATTGTCAAGTGTAAGGTTACCGCCCGTGGCCAGGATAGCAGAACCGACACCGTAAAAGCTGGAGGCATCGCCGCCGGTGGAATCGGCTGAGTTGCGCATGACGGTAGCATCGGAAAGCGACACATCACCGCCTGTAACAAGAAGGGCAACTTCATCAGTGCCTTCGGAATAGAGGGAATCGACAAGAGCGGTGTCTTCGGAAACCGTAAGAAGTGCTTTATACTCCCCTGAAAAGCTGCTCTGTCCACCGGGCATTCCACCGTGGTCTCCGTGGCCGCCCATCTCTTCGGGAGGAGTCCCCATTCCTTTCGGCGGAGTGCCACCAGGAGATGCGCCAAATCCGTCGGGCGGAGTGGGCATTTCGCCGGAAGGAGGTGCGGGAGGCGTTTCAGCATAGGTAAAAAGCTGCATGCCGGAAAGCATCAGGCAGCAGACAAGAAACAGTGAGAGAATTTTTTTCATGCGGATCCTTCTTTCTCAAAATGTGGGCGAAGAATACCATGATTTTTTTGCGATACTATTGAATGTTTATGAAAGTTTTATGAATAATGAGAAGAACAGTAAGTGCAGAGGGAAAAGATAGCAGTATTTTTTGCTTGCAACATAGCGGCATATCAGGTAAAATAATATTTTATGGAAGATAGATGACAAAAAGCGAAGGAAAGATATGGAACAGAGGACCGTCCCCTATCCCAAAGGAGGAATTATGAAAAAACTTGGTTTTGGTCTGATGCGCCTTCCGCTCTTAAACGCGGAAGATGCAGGGAGCGTCGATTTTACAGAACTGGAGAAAATGATCGACACATTTCTGGAACGTGGCTTTACCTACTTCGACACCGCATGGATGTATTGCAACGGGAAAAGCGAAGAAGCCGCCAAGCGGGCGCTGGTAGACCGTTATCCGAGAGACCGCTTTACGCTCACGACAAAGCTGCCTGCCTATATGCTGAAAAAGGAAGAAGACCGGGAATGGCTTTTTAACGAACAGTTGCGGAGAACCGGCGCAGGCTACTTTGATTATTACTGGCTGCACAATGTGAACTCCGAATCCCTTCAGACTTTTGAAGGGCTGCACTGCTTTGATTTTATATTGGAAAAGAAAAAGCAGGGGCTTGTGAAACACGTGGGCTTTTCTTTCCACGACGAGCCGAAAGTGCTGGATGAGGTGTTGACTCGGCACCCGGAGATGGAGTATGTGCAGATTCAACTCAATTATCTTGACTGGGACAGCCTTGGCGTACAGAGCCACGGCTGCTATGATGTGGCGGAACGACACGGCAAGCCTGTAATTGTAATGGAGCCTGTCAAAGGCGGAACGCTTGCGAAAGTACCTTCAGAGGTGGAGGAGATGTTCCGCGTGGCTGATCCGAATATGTCGGTCCCTTCCTGGGCTATCCGATTTGCCGCCAGCCATAAGAACATCTTTATGGTGCTCAGCGGCATGAGCAACATGGAACAGCTTCTGGACAACACAGGGTACATGCAGGACTTCGTCCCGCTGACGGAAGATGAGCTCGGCATGATGCACTGGGCGGCGGCAACCATCAATAAAACGATTGCCATCCCCTGCACCGGCTGTTCATACTGCACAGTCAACTGCCCGAAAAACATTGCCATCCCGAGATATTTCTCACTTTACAACATTGAACTGCAGGAGGATCCGAGCAAAGGCTGGACGCCGCAGCCGGAGTATTACGAACATCTGAACCGCAGCTTTGGTAAAGCCAGTGATTGCCTGAAATGCGGTCGGTGCGAAGCCGTATGCCCGCAGCATCTACCTATCCGAAAGCATCTGGAGGACGTGGCAAAACTCTTTGAACAAGGTATCCGGGCATGAGAAAAAGCTTCAGAAAAAAGATTCTCAGCCTCGTGTTGTGCCTGCTGATGGCTCTGCCTCTTACCGGCTGTGGAGACGCTGCCGAAAAGAAAAAACAAATCTTCGCCATGAACACCATGTTTACTCTGACGGCATACGGGAAAAAGGCAAACGCTGGTATCAACGCGGCGGAAGCTTCGATTATCGCAGTGGATGCCATGAGCGACCCTGACACGGAAGGCAGCACCTGCTATCTGCTCAATCATGCCCAAGGGCAGCAGGTGAATATCTCCGGCCAGGTGGCAGAAATGCTGGTGGATGCCAAGGAAATCTGTGAGCGTACGGGCGGAGCATATGATCTCACTGTGTACCCGCTTGTTCAGCGTTGGGGCTTTGACCACGGACGGTATTATGTACCTTCTCCTGAAGAGATCAGCGCAGATTTGTCGCTTTTGTGTATGCGCGATATGACGATATCCAAATTTCCCACATCGGGCACCTACGCTGTCATTCTGCCGGAATTCGGCCGGCTGAGCTTCAGCTCCTGTGCGAGAGGGTGCGCCTCAAAATATGCCATCGATGCCATGCGAAAAAACGGCGTAGAGAGTGGCCTGGTTTCGCTGGCAGGGAATATCCAGACCCTCGGCATGAAACCTGACGGGAACTTCTGGAGCGTCGGCATAACCGACCCGAAGAATCCTTCCGGCTATCTGGGAATTCTGAGTGTAGGGGAAGCTGCAATCTCGACCACGGGTTCCTATCAGGACTTTATGCCTTCCAACCCGAAATATCACCATATTCTGAGCACTTCCAACGGATATCCGACGTCAAACGGTCTTCTCTCCGTCAGTATTATCTGTGAAGACGGCACTTACGCCGATTGCCTTTCGACGGCCATGTATGCCATCGGCCAGACGAGAGCAATCAACTACTGGCGGCAGTACGGCGGGTTTGAAATGATTCTCATCAACGAGAGCGGAAACGTGATCTGTACCTCCGGCCTGCTGGAAGAATTTGAACTGAAAAATGATTTCTATACCCTCAGCTATGTAGAATAACAGATAAATGGCAACTTTGAAGGACAATATCAACACCATCAAAGGCATCGGAGCAAAACGGAGCCAGGCCTTTGCCAAACTTGGCGTGGTAACGCTTTATGATCTGTTGTGCTTCTTTCCGAGGCGATATGAGGACAGAAGCGTCACGGTGCCGATTGCCGAAACCGTCAACGGAGTACCTGTGTGCATCTCAGCCGTGGCGGCAGATGATCCGCGGCTTTCCCGCATTCGGCGTGGAATGGAGTTGGTGAAGTTCCGGGTCTTTGATGCATCCGGTGCAGCCGACATCACTTACTTTAACCAGAGCTGGATGAAAAACAACATTCAGCGCGGAGAGGAATATATCTTCTACGGGAAGATGGAAGTAAAAGGTCGGCACCGCTCGATGACAAACCCGGTGTTTGAAAAGGCAGGTACCCAAGGCGACAGCACCGGGAGAATCATGCCGATTTACCGGCTTTGCCGCGGCCTGACGCAGAAAACCGTGCTGCAGAGCGTGCAAAGCGGTCTGCAATCATGCGCAGGGCAACTGCCGGAACCAGTACCGGAAGAGATCCGAGAGAGGCTTACACTGCAGGATGTGCAAACCGCTTATGAAAACATCCACTTTCCGAAAGGATTTCCGGAGCTTTATCAAGCGCGGAAACGGCTGGTCTTTGAAGAGCTGTTTCTTCTGGCCTGCGCTATGCAGTACCGCAAGGCAGATCGGCTGGAAAAACATGGTCCTCGGTTTGAAAAGCAGGAAGTGGAACGGTTTTATGCCGCTCTCCCCTTTTCACCGACGGGCGCTCAACGAAGGGCCGTTGGAGAGGCTTTGGCTGATCTTGCCTCCGGCAAAGCCATGAACAGGCTGCTTCAGGGAGATGTTGGCAGCGGGAAAACCCTCTGCGCTGCAGCACTTGCCTGGGTATGCGCCCAAAACGGGTTTATGACAGCTTTTATGGCACCGACGGAGATCCTTGCCGATCAGCACTGCAAAACGCTGCAAAAGCTCCTCGCTCCCTTTGGGATACGGGTGGAAAAGCTGACCGGCTCGATGACAGCCCGTGAAAAGCATCAGATCCGTTCGGCACTTGAAAACCGGGAGATTGACCTGCTGGTGGGAACGCATGCATTGCTGTCGGAAAACATGGCATATCCAGGGTTAGGGCTCGTCATCACTGATGAACAGCATCGCTTCGGCGTGCAGCAGCGTGCCGCCCTGGAAGGAAAAAGTGAAAACGCCCATGTGCTGGTGATGTCAGCCACCCCGATTCCGCGGACGCTTGCTCTGATTATTTACGGGGATCTGGATGTATCGGTTCTGAATGAGCTTCCACCCGGCCGGCAGGTAGTAGACACCTTTTCGGTAGACAGCCGTTACCGGGAGAGGCTTAACCGGTTTATCCTCAAACAGGCAGAAAACGGACGACAGGTTTTTGTGGTATGCCCGGCCATTGAAGACAACGAAGAAGAAACCGGGATTTCGCTGAAATCGGCAGAATCGTACACCGAAGAGCTGCGCTCTTCCCTGCCGGTGTTGCAGATCGCCTGCGTACACGGCAGGATGAAGCAAAAGGAAAAAGATGCCGTGATGGAGGCATTTACCCGCGGGGAAACGGATGTGCTGGTTTCGACGACAGTGATTGAGGTGGGAGTGGACGTGCCGAACGCCACCCTGATGATTGTGGAAAACGCCGAGCGCTTCGGACTTGCCCAGCTGCATCAACTGCGAGGGCGCGTAGGACGCGGAAGCGAGAAAAGCTACTGTGTTCTGGTTTCTGACGCAGAGAACGAAGAAGCAAAGGCACGCCTTGCCGTACTGTGCAAAACCAATGACGGTTTTCAGATTGCGGAGGAGGATCTGCGCCTGCGCGGACCGGGGGACTTTTTCGGTGCACGCCAGCACGGATTACCGGAGATGCATGTTGCCGATCTTGGAGCTGACACCCTGACGCTTAAAACCGCCAAGCAGGAAGCTGACACTCTTTTTGAGGCCGACCCGCACCTTACACAGCCTTCGCATGCAGCTCTTCGCCTCAAGCTTGAGGATATGCTGCGCACAGGTGCAATCACACTGAATTAACCACCGGCAGGAGCTAACAGAATGGAAGAACGAGAAATTACCTGCTGTTTCAGCGGCCACCGGCCGATGAAATTGCCCTGGGGCATGCGCGAAACCGACGAGCGGTGCGTTGCCGCAAAGCAATGGATTGCCGAACAGCTGGAAGAGCTGTATGGGCTGGGATACCGGCATTTTATCTGCGGCATGGCTATCGGATGTGACACCTATTTTGCCGATGAAGTGCTGAACCTACGCAACCGATATGGAGATGTGAAGCTGGATGCTGCAATCCCCTGCGCCGACCAAGCAAGCCGATGGAACAACAAACAAAAGCTGAAATATGCCGAGCTGCTGGAAGCGTGCGACAGCATCAAAATCTTCCAGGATCATTACACGAAAGACTGTATGATGCGGCGCAACACCTATATGGTGGATCGGTCGTCGGTGCTCCTTGCGTGTTATAACGGCAGACCTGGTGGGACAATGAGCACGCTCGTTTACGCGAAGAGAGAAGGCTTAGCCGTTCGTATGCTTGAGTTGTAAAACAAGCCAGGCATACGACGGCAGTTACCAATATAAATTGATCATGATTGTGCGGAGGACTTATGGATTATACCAAATTAAAAGCATGTGAACTCTTTCTGTTTGATATGGATGGGACGCTTTATCTTGGAGACGATGTTTTTGATGGTGCGATTGATCTGATGGATGATCTCCCTTCCCTCGGGAAAAAATACATCTATTTGACCAACAACTCTTCTCGCGCCGGTACGGATTATATCCGGCGGTTAAAAGGATTCGGTTTCCCGTGTGAGGCTGAAAATGTGTTCACCTCGGGGATGGCAACAGGGCTTTATCTCAACCAGAACTACCCTGGAGCGAAGGTGTATCTGGTGGGTACGCAGGCCTTCCGGAGGGAACTGCTCAGTTACAACATCAACCTGGTGGAAGAAGAGGCGGAGATCGTTGTCGCCGGATTTGATACGGAGCTTGTGTATGAGAAGCTGAACAAAGCCTGCCACTTCCTGCGCCGCGGAGCCGTGTTTATTGCCGCAAATCCCGACTGGGTCTGCCCGATGCCCCACGACGAAGTTCTGCCCGACTGCGGCAGCATTTGTGCACTGCTGACGGCATCTTCCGGCAAGAAGCCCACGTATATCGGCAAACCAAACCGCAATATGATTGATGTGATTTCCAAAATGACCGGTATTGCCAACGAAAAAATCTGCGCCGTGGGTGACCGGCTTTATACCGACATCGCCGTGGCACAGAATGCGGGTTCGGTAAGCGTTTTGGTTATGTCCGGCGAGACGACGCAGGAGATGGTGACGGCCGCTGACCGTCAGCCGGACTATATTCTTGCCGATGTGAGGGAGCTCCACAGCGTTTTGAAATGAGCATGACCAGGTACATCTTCCCTGCAGTCGTGCTGGTGTTGCTGCTGCTGTTTTTTCTTGGGCTGCCGGATCTGTCCATAACACCAATTGGTTCTTTGAGCGGTCAGAAAAATCATCGCAGACAGGCACTGGACCGTACGGATCTGCTGCTGATGCTTGGTATTTGTCTGGTTTTCGGCGCGGTTGATTTTGCAATGCTCGGCAGCCTAAACGATCCTCATACCTATGCCATGCTTTCGGAAGAAGAGGCTGTGCTCACGTTTGAAGCACCCGGTACTCCAACGGAAGTACGCTTTTTTACCGGTGTCGGGTACGGGGAATACACCATATCACTCTCGCAGGACGGCACCAATTATTTCGACGTGACTCACTTCACGCAGGATGCAGGGGATGTGCTGCGCTGGGAGATCCTCACGATTGAAACCGGCTGGGATGCTTCCTTTGCCCGCATCACGGGCACCGGGAACGCCTGGCTGGGGGAAGTTGCTTTTTTTTCGGCGGACGGGACGAAGATGCAGGCAACCTCCTCGGTTGCAGCCCTTTGCGATGAGCCGGAAACCGTGCGGCGGACTTATGATTTTTACAACTCCTCCTATTTTGATGAGATCTATCATGCACGCACTGCCTGGGAGCATCTCAACAAAGTGGCACCCTACGAAATTTCGCATCCACCTCTCGGCAAGATTCTGATTTCATTCGGTATTGCACTGTTCGGCATGAGTCCCTTCGGCTGGCGCTTTTCCGGTACGCTTTTCGGCGTGCTGATGCTGCCGGTGATGTATGTGTTCATCAAAAAAATGTTCGGAAGCCGACGGGCTGCCTTTTGCGGCACTCTTGTTTTTGCCTCGGACTTTATGCACTTCGTACAGACGCGCATCGCCACCATTGATACATACGCGGTATTTTTTATCCTGCTGATGTATCTGTTTATGTACCTGTTCGTCACCAAAGACGACTGGACCATGCTGGCTCTCTGCGGCATCTCCTTTGGGCTGGGAGCTGCCTCAAAATGGACGTGTATATATGCCGGTGCGGGGCTTGCAGTGCTCTGGGCGCTCTACTGGATCTGTAATCGAAGGAAAGGCTTTCGGATTTTTGCCTGCAACGCGTTTTTCTGCGTGGCGTTTTTTGTCATCGTCCCCTGCGCGATCTACTATCTCTCCTACCTTCCTTATGGGAAGGCTGCGAATGTCCGCGGGATTTTTAACCGGGAGTATTGGGACATCGTGATTTCCAACCAGGAATATATGTTTTCTTATCATTCCTCTTTGGTTGCAGAGCACCCATATTCCTCCAAATGGTACCAGTGGATGCTGGACATCCGACCGATTCTCTATTATCTGCAGTATTTTGATGACGGAACGCGCTCGAGCTTCGGTGCGTTTCTTAACCCGGTGCTTTGCTGGGGCGGGCTGCTGGCTCTGTTCGTGCTGGTTTATCGGGCAGTTTGGCGCAGAGATGGCGACGCTGCTTTCCTCCTCATCGGATATCTGGCGCAGCTGCTGCCATGGGTATTTGTGCCGCGGCTGACGTTTGCCTATCACTACTTCCCCTGCAGCATCTTCCTCGTGCTGGCGCTGGCATATGTTTTCCGGCTGATGGAAAAAGGCAATCGATATGCAGGGTTTTACATCAGCGCGTTTACAGGGGTTTCGCTGGTGCTGTTTGTCGTCTTTTACCCGGCGTTGAGCGGAATGCGCGTTGACAATGCTGCAGCATCTCAACTGTTGGGATGGCTGCCAACCTGGCCGTTTTAGAGCGAATACGATTATCATGGAGTGGTTATGTCTGTTTTTTCTGTTCTGAGCGGACAAAAAACTTATACGGTCACTTTTCGGAAGGGCGAGAGCCTGCTCGCTGTGCTGCAGCGAGAGGGTTTTTCCGTCAGTGCGCCATGCGGCGGAAATGGAAAATGCGGGAACTGCACCGTAATACTGCAGACAGGGAGCAGCATGCAATCTGTGCTCGCCTGCCGGACCCCTGCGCAGGAAGGCTGCACAGTTGTGCTGGAAGAAAGCAATGACGATCTCTCGTGGAATTTCACGAAGAATCGGTTTGCCGGCAGCACCGGAAACGAGCAAGGTCTCGGCGCAGCCGTTGATCTCGGGACGACCAGCATCGCCGTGAGCGTGTTCGATCTCTTCACGGGAGAAAAGCTCGGCACGAGGGGGGAATGGAATGAACAACGCACCTACGGGGCGGACGTCATCACCCGGATCTCCTATACGATGGCTCAGAAAGACGGGCTGGAAAGGCTCTCTCGGATTGTGCGGCAGCAGATCAGGAGAATGGCGGAGAGCATTTGCCGGGAACACAATCGAAGCTGGGCTGAAATCCGGCGAATCTTCCTTGCAGGAAACACCACCATGCAGCACCTCTTTGCCGGGCTTCCTCCGGCAAGCATTGCCGCAGCGCCTTTTACACCTGTGTCTTATTTTACGGAATCTGGAACAAATGAGCTGGACGGGAAACAGGTCGTGCTGAGTCCCTGCGTTTCGGGATACCTCGGCGGGGACATCACGGCAGGGCTTGCTGCTACAGGGTTGGACTTTGCGGATGGAAACCATCTTTTCCTCGATGTAGGGACCAACGGAGAGATGGCACTCGGCGGAAAAAACGGCTTCGTCACCTGCGCAGTGGCATGCGGGCCGGCCTTTGAAGGCGCGGGAATCTCCTGCGGGATGCCGGCAGCCCCGGGTGCTATCAATCGCTTTTCTCTGTCGGGTGAGGAACTATCTTATGAGATAATCGGCGGTGGGGAGGCAAAAGGCATCTGTGGAAGCGGCTTGCTGGACCTGGCAGCGTGCCTCATATCTCTCGGGTATATCACAGAGTACGGACAGTTGTTGGCAGATGCTGAGGAATGGGACGAAGAAAGTGTCTTCCCCATCACAGACACGGTGGCACTCACCGGCAGGGACGTGCGGCAGCTGCAGCTGGCAAAGGCCGCCGTTGCTGCCGGGATCCGCGTTTTGCTGAAAGAAAGCGGCCTGACCTGTGAAGAAATTGAAGCAGTACACCTCTCCGGAGGATTTGGCAGCAGGCTGGATCCGAAAAGCGCTGTTGCCATCGGGATGCTTCCGAAAGAACTGCTCGGGAAGATCCGTCCTTCCGGAAACACCTCCCTTGCAGGTGCAGAAACAGCTTTGCTCACCGGAGAGGAGAAGAGGCTGTTGAAAATTCAAGGTATGTGCCGATATCTGGAATTGTCCTCCAGTGAAGCATTCCGCAATGCGTTTGTGGAAGAAATGCTGTTTCCGGGAGAATAAAACGCATTTTGTATTGTATTATATCTGCATTCAACTTGTTGCTTTAAAAGTAACTGTACTACAAGATGATCCCTTTCTTCAGTTATTCGTCCTTTGTGCTCGTGAGAATCTACAAAATTATTTTAAAAGATCGTCACTTTATGAAGTGTCGATCTTTTTTGTATTCAGTGCACTCATTATATTTACTGTTGGAAAAATGAGGATTGTTTTTGTTTCTGGAATATGGTATTATTTTTTTGCGACACAATTTCATTTTTTTACGCAATCCGCAGCGTGCGCTTTTACCTTTCGGTAAAAACGCAGGCTCATCTTTCGCACCTGTGGGTTGCCAAAGAAATTGTGTCGCAGCAATGAGTCTCGTGTTTTTCGTGCGTGGCTCCGGCTGCGCACTTTTTATTTTTCCCGAAAAGTATAATCTCTATAGGGCTTTGTTCTTCCTGTCTCATAATCTTCTTTTAAACAACAGCCACTAAATGAACGATAGTGAAAGAATTCAAAATGTGACATATTGACAAGTTATTTTACATGTGGTATTCTTCAAGCAGTATAATTGTTTTCATTTTGTATGAAAATACTGTCGTAAGAGGTTCTAATGGATAATAATTTCCAGATATCCAATCAAGTGCGAGATAAATTAATCGCGAACTTAGTCGAAGAATTACCTGTATTACGTCTCAAAACGGGTCTGTCTCAGGATGAACTAGCGAATCTCCTTGATATTTCCAGACAAACTTATTCATCCATTGAAACAAAAAAAAGAAAAATGTCCTGGACGCTTTATCTGTCTCTGATTCTTTTCTTCTATCATAATGAAATGACACATGAAATCGTAGCCAAGTCTGATTACTTCCCTAAAAGCATAATTCAATATTCAGATAGTAATAACAACAATTCTCTTTCGTCTTTCGTTTCCATGGATAATGATGATATCCGTAATTATCTTGACGACCAAGCAATCCATGCAATTCAAACTGTCATTATGATGGAATATGCCCGCTGCAATCATTTAAGTGGAGAAGCAGTTGTTAAATCGTTCGATGGCAGACGGATGACTCTAATAACGGAGCAAGATATTCGTGCTAGAGTTGCTTTTGAAGAGATTAAGAATAAATCTGAAAAAAATGAACAGTAAACGGCAGGCCGCAGCATTCAGAAAAAAGTATAACCTGAAAAACATCAATAGTTCTACTTTGTGCGAGACTTTAGGATTACAGGGTTATACCGTCATTGAATTTAATGGAATTCGGGATAAAAAGAGCGTTTCTGATCTGATAGAAGTATTACATCTCGGCGACCAAGTCTCTTATAGCAGGTGTTTTACGTATAGAGACAATAAATATCGGCTTGTGTTCCTTCACGAAGATTTAAATGAGGAGGAACGGATTGTCGCATTAGCTCATGAAGAAGGACATATTTGGAATCGTCATATGAACAGGCAGAGTGTCATTGGAGAAGATGTCATTGAGGAATTCGATGCCAATGAATTTGCGCATTATCTTCTTTCAGACAGTGACGGTCAAAAGCATAGATCTATTCTCTTTGCTCTTTTCTTTATCATTGCTGTTCTGATACTCACCATAAGTATTCTATTTGCCGTAAAAAAACATAGTAGTGCCATCTACTCAGAAAATCTATACAGAACAGTTAACGGGACAAAATATCACCTTAGAAACTGTATGTATATTATAGATAGGACCGACGTATACCGATTGACATATGAAGAATTTGATTCTGGCATCTATGAACCATGCCATGCATGCTTACCAGATCAAAGATAATACTTTGAAAGTTTCTACCCTATTCTTACTTTATTCAGCCGTTTGTTTATTATTTACACATCATAGGAGGTTTTAATTAAAAATGTACACGCCTGGGAATGAGCCTGAGGAAATAAGAAAATACCTCAACGTATTATTAAAAGAACTACATGAGAAATTTCCCGATGACCTTGTCGTTATGGACATGTGGAACCATGAGCGATGGGATAAACTTGCTGGCTATCTTGTGCAAAAATTAGGTTATCCTAATGGCAGATCCTTTTTGAATGCCTATGGATTTGAGGTATTTGATGGTCCTGAAGCTGAATCTCCTTTTCAAAGTCAACAAGAACCGGAGCCTGTTATTAATAAAACGCCTATTGAAACAGTACAACCTCAAAAAAGGCTTAGGTGTCCGGAATGTGGATCTACGGAGATCTCTATTGAGACTTTTCAAGAAGATTTAGGTACTACAACAGTTTCTAAGACAAAATCAAAATACAAAGAGGCTGGACATGGTTGTCTTTGGTGGCTATTGATCGGTTGGTGGTGGTGGATTGTAGACCTTTTTTTGTGGATAGCATACTTTCCGTTCCGTCTTTTGTTCCAAATTTTCAAGAGAAAGAAATATAAAGGAAAAGCTACCACAGTCTCTCAGTCAATGAATGAAATCATCTACAAAAAAATGTTTACTTGCCAAAATTGTGGACATTCGTGGATGAGAGAAGCTGGAAGCGGGACAATTATGTCTGACATATCTAAAGCAAAAGATAATGTTAGAAATTTAAAAAAGAATCTACGATAGCTCACATTACAAATATAATTCAAGGAGGATTCAATGCAATGAAAAGAATAATCACATTACTCTTAGTTCTGGTGTTAACCATTTCTGTAGTCAATATTTTCGCTCTTGCTGACGCTCCAGATCTAACTGGTTGGAATGACAATGATCTTAAAACACTATACTCGGCAGTAAGAGCAGAATTGGCCAGACGGGGCATTCCTCTCACAGAGAAGCTCACTCTTCGTGAAGGTAAATTTATTATTGGGGAAGATATTATTCCTGGAACCTATAAAATTACCTGTATTGAAACTGCTGGTGAGACCTACGGTAACGTCTATTCTTCTCTTGGTGATGTTTATAAAGGTTTTGACAGTGATAATGACGGATTGGGCGCATTAATGGGTTCCCTTGGTAATATGATGGGGCAAGTATTCAACACAAGTGTTGAGATTATAGGTGATTACGGAAATGTTTTAAGATCTTTTGAATTAAAAAAAGGAGAATCGACAAGTATAACCCTAACGGAAAAAACTGCGCTTAAAATTGCTGATGGAACTTGCGAATTGGAGGCAAATTGAAACTTTTATGAAAAGAAGTAGTTATGATTATTATTATGGAGACTGCCCTCCAGAGCTTCGTCCAATCGGTGCATGGGGATATGTGGGTCTAACATTACTATATGCAATCCCTGTTATTGGATGGATTTTTCTCATTGTCTTTACTTTTCACAACGGTAATTTGAACAGGCGCAGCTTCACAAGATCCTACTGGTGTGCCTTATTAGTCTTATTAATACTCGTTCTCGCAATTACTGTTATTGGCCTTATCAGCGGAAAGCTGAATGATGTAGTTGATATTATTACTGACCTTATTCATTACAAAGAGCGTTTCGGTGAATCAACACATCCCATTACTTCAGGAAATGAAATAAACTCTTCAGGTTCTGGGAGTGTATCTTCTGATTTCAAGCAGTTTATGGACTCTTATGAGACTTTCATAGATGAATACATCAGTTTTATGAAAACATATAATGCTTCAGCTCCGACCTCTGAGACATTGAATTCCTATTCAACTTATATGAGCAAATATGCTGATTTTATGAATCGACTTGGTGCTGTTGACACAGACCACCTGTCAGCATCAGACTTAGCATATTATACTTCTGTTTCTTTAAGAGTAGAAAAAAAACTTCTAGATGCATCAATTAATATCAACTGATACTATTTGGAGGTATAGAACAGCATATGAAAAGTGGAAAACGGGTATTCTCTATCTTATTTATCAGCATCTTAGTATTCTCGTTTTTCCCGTCCCTGAATAATGGCGTATATGCCATTGGAAAAGGAAATAGTTTCGGCAATGTAAGTGATTTAAATAATTTGTTTGCATATGTATCAGATTCATGCTGAAAATGCAATCCATGATCTCTCCGAAATCGGTTCATTTTCAAAAAGGATATCTTTTCAGTTTGTTATCCACTCTAATTATATTTACTGTAGCTTTCTTCTCAACTACAGTTTCTGCAACAACAAACATCAGCGAAGATATCCCCTGTTCCACTCTGGTTGTTGAAAAAATTGCTCCTTATTCTGGAGAAGCCAGTATTGTTCTAAATGATAACTTACCAGACTTCTATCTTAGTCAACTAAAACCGGAAGCTTTTGTTGTATTCTCCCCTCTTGATTCGTACGGAAGAACAGGTATCGGTTTTGCCTGCCTTGGCCGTGAAACGATTCCCACTACTCAACGTGGAACAATCGGTAATATACAGCCTTCCGGTTGGCATACTATCAGATATGATGATCTGATTGAAGACAGATATCTCTATAATCGTTCTCATATAATTGGTTTTTTACTCTCTGGCGATAATGCAACACCTGAAAACCTTTTTACTGGCACGAGATTTTTAAACGCTGTAAGCATGGTAAAATATGAAATTTCCATTGCTCAGTATATTGAACAAACTGGCAATCATGTTTTATATCGCATAACACCATGTTACCATGGAACTGATCTTGTTGCATTTGGTGTGCAGATGGAAGCCTATTCAATCGAAGATCATGGCAACGGCATCTGCTTCAATGTATTTCTTTATAATATCCAGCCGGGTATTCTAATTGATTACAGCACTGGGAATAGCCAAAGAGCATATAGTGTTTCAGGAACTACATTTTGGGAGAATGAATCCGATACACCGGCTAAGAGTTCCGAATGCTCTTTTTTTACTGATGTTCCATCACAAGAGAGTACTACTTCTTTTAAGGGCAACGAAAACACTTATGTTTTTAACAACAATACAAAGCTGTTCCATTTGCCTACATGCTCAAGTGTTATCGAAATAAAGCCCAAAAATAGACAAGAGTTTTATGGCAGTAGAGAAGATGCTTTAGTATTTGGTTATAAACCCTGTAAATTGTGTAATCCTTAAAGAACGAATTCGGTATTCATTAATTTATCGGGTTCGTTTATCATCCTTCAATGCATGAACAAGTGATTTATAATTTCTCGAGACTGTATTTCTTTTTCATAAGAATCTGTATAAACCCAAAAGCGGCACCATCGTCAGATGCACCGACGAAGTTGTATTTGTAACCAGATAGAAATCATTTTTCCTCCTATGTAAATCAGCATAATCTGATTTTGAAACAGCATATGACTTGTCTGAATCTGAATATCTACAGAAGATGCCTATTGAGTATCTATGGCATATGCCGATATCTGGAATTGTCCTCCAGTGAAGCATTCCGCAATGCGTTTGTGGAAGAAATGCTGTTTCCGGGAGAATAAACAGAATCGTCCAAATCTATGCCGAAAGGGGCTGATTTGGACGATTCCTCCATTATTGAACAGTTTTCAGAAGATCAGACCGTATTTTTGAGCCAGCGGGAGAAGCACTTCATCCGGGAGGGAACCCTCGTAAAGAGCCCGGCCCTGATAAGCACGCAGGGAACGCTCCAAAAGATCGGCATCGTCACAGAGGATGCAAAGCGGATTGCTGACGGCATACTGGCAGTCGGCAAAAGTGGCAAGATCTTCCTCCGTTTCGATGGCAATGGCAATCAGTTCGCCTTTCTCCGCCTCCGTCAGCGCATCTTCCAAATCCTCATCGCAAGAGAATACCTCGGAATAGGCGGCATCCGGCGGGAGAAGGAAAACATCCCGTTCGGTGGCGCAGGGCAGAAGATCGGAAGGTGCACGCGTGGTAGCTTTCGCCGTGACGGCGGAGAGTGCCTTATTCAGGGCAGCAATATAGGCTTCGTCCGTCCCGCAGCAGCCACCGAAGATGGAAACTCCCGCCTCTGCCAGTGCAGGGACGAAGGAGGCAAATTCCTCCGCGGATACATCATAAACGCTTCTGATGCCGGCTGTCTTGGGGAGGCCGGCATTCGGCTTTGCAAGAAGAGGCACCTCGGCAAACTCTGCAAGGCGCTTCAGTTGCGGGATCATCTCCTTCGGCCCGACAGAACAGTTGAGACCAAAAGCATCTGCACCCATCCCCTGCAGAATCAGAAGGGCGGCAGTAACGTCGGTGCCCGTCATGGTTCTGCCCGCCTCGTTACAGGTAAAACTGACGAAAACCGGCTTCTCGGAAACGGATTTCACGGCCAGCAGAGCAGCCCGAGCCTCAGGGATGTTGGTCATGGTTTCGATGACGAAGAGATCAACCCCTGCTTCCTCCAGTGCCTCAGCCTGTTCCCGATAGATGGCATAGAGATCCTCAAAGCTCTCGTCGCCGAGCGGATAGAGCATGGCACCGGTGGAGGAGATATCCCCTGCCACAAAAGCTTTGCCGTCAGCCGCCTCTCGGGCGAGGGCTACAAGCCGGTGGTTATACTCTTTTACCTGATTGAACACGCCGTTTTTCTCCAGCACGGAACTGTTGGCACCGAATGTCGGCGCATAGAGGATCCGGGAGCCGGCATTCACATAGGCACGCTGGATGGACAGGACTTCTTCCGGATGTTCCAGGCTCCATTTTTCCGGACACTCACCGGCGGGAAATCCGTGTTTGTAAAGCTGGGTGCCCATGGCACCGTCGAGCAGCAAAGGAAACAAGATGTTCATGGCAGCCTCCTGTATCTGAAAATGTTAACTTGACAACAAGCGCGTCGTGGCTTATGATAGGAAAAATTGAACTGCAGAAATTGTCTGCCTTTTATTTTATATGGAATTGACAGAACTTGCAAGAGAAATCGGGTTTGAAGAGGCATGTATTTTATCCGTAGAGACACTCCGTCTTTTGCCGGAAGTGCGGGAAATGTGTGCCTCCGGTCGATGTCTACTTTACGGAAAGCGGTGGAGCTGCCCTCCCGCCTGCGGGAGTCTCGAAGCCTGCGACAGACGGATCAAAACATACCAGCGTGGGGTTCTGGTACAAACCGTCGGGGTTTTGGAGGACGTATTTGATGTTGACGGGATTTCCCGGACAGAAAAAACGCACAAGCATCGTTTCGAGGTGCTTGTCCGACAGGCACGCAGGGTTCTTCCGGATTGCCTGCCCCTCACCGCGGGGGGATGCACCAGATGCGCCATGTGCACCTACCCCAAAAAGCCCTGCCGCTTCCCGCGAAAAATGATGTCATCCATGGAGGCTTACGGGCTTCTGGTGTCGGACGTATGTGAGAAAAACGGTATCCCCTATTATCACGGCGAAGGAACCATCGCTTTTACATCCTGCATCCTCACTGAGAAAAGAAAAGGAGAAAACTATGACAGCGAAAGAAATCTTCCTTGAAATGCTGAAACCCGACGGCAAACCGGAGCGTCTGCTGGATCAGTACGAGGCGCTTTGTCTCTGGCTCTTTGAACCGGTGAACGGCTATCTGATGGACGGCCGCCACCCTGGAACCACTCGAAAGGATCGCTGGGGCGTGACGATTTCGTGGCCGGAAGATCATCCCGGTCAGCAGCCTATTACCACGGAGGAACTGAAGGTTCTCAAGGATATCACCCACTGGAGAGAGGTTGTACATGCGCCTGATGTGGAAGCCAACTGCCAAGAAGGTTGGGAGGAAAGCATCAAAGCCGGGCGGGAAGCCGCCGGCAATGACAAACTTCTCTGTGCCTTCTCAGGGACGGGGCTTTTTGAACAATGCCACTTTCTCATGGGCTTTGAAGACACCCTCACCAATCTCTATGAGCACCCGCAGGAGATGCACGAGTTGATTGACTATCTCTGCGAATATAAGCTGAAGATCATGAAGCTCTACTGTGAAAAGATGCATCCTGACGGTATTTTCTTCCATGACGACTGGGGCACAAAAACCAACCTTTTCATGAATCCGGAAATGTGGCGGGAGTTTTTCAAAGAGCCTTATCGAAAAATCTATGGGTATATCCGCTCACAGGGTGTGATTGCCATTCACCATGCCGACTCGTATCTTGCCCCCATTGTGGAAGATATGGCTGAAATCGGCATCCAGTGCTGGCAGGGCGTACTGCCGGAGAATGACATCCCCGCACTGCAGCGCCGGCTGCAGGGAAAGATGATTCTCATGGGCGGCATCGGCGCCGCCATCGACAGGCCTGACTCCACGGAAGAAGAGATCCGCTCCTACACCCGCAACATTCTGGAAACCTGCGGCCCCGGAGGGCATTTTATCCCGAGCATCACCTATGGCCTTGCGGGAACCATCTTCAAACACGTCGATCCAATCATCGATGACGAGATTCGTAAATATAACGCCCAAATCCATCTGCCGACACGCAACACCGTTACGCTGCCCCGCCGGAGAGTCCGTCAGGCACCGGTAGCAGAACCTGCCAAAGAATCCCAAAGCGTTGATGTACTGTCTGCTATTGCACTCGCTCTCTGCAAAGGCCAGCGGCGGAAGGTGCTGGAGCTCGTCAACACAGCCCTTGCGGAAGGAAAAACCGCAGAAGATATTCTCAACAACGGCCTGATTGCCGGGATGAATACCCTCGGAGATGACTTCTCCGCCGGAAGAGCTTTCGTGCCGGAAATGCTGATTGCCGCCAAGTGTATGAGCCAGGCGATGGAGGTTCTTAAGCCGCTCCTGCAGGGTGCCGGAATTCAGGCTGTGGGCAAAGCCGTTATCGGCACCGTGAAAGGCGACCTGCACGATATTGGAAAGAACATCGTAAAGCTTGCTTTTGAAAGCAGCGGGATTGACGTCGTCGATCTGGGCGTAGACTCCTCGGCAGAAGTATTTGTAGAAACCGCCAAAAAAGAAAACTGCAGCATCATTGCCTGCTCTTCCCTTCTGACGACCTCCATGGGCGAGATGGCCCGTGTTGTCAGGCTCGCCGAGGAAGCCGGCATCCGCGATCGCGTACTGATTATGATCGGCGGAGCCCCGACCTCCCAGGAGTATTGCGATGCCATTGGTGCGGACCTTTACACCCCGGATGCCGCAACTGCAGCCAGAAAAGCCGTTGAAGCCCTGCGGGCACGTTCGGCCTGAAAGGTCCGGACGAACAGGAGATAAGTCGTTGAACCGGAACTGGATGGAAAAAGAATATTCCTACTTCAGCCATGAGAAGTGTGAGTACTTCCCCTGTCATGCGGGAGCGGATCGTGAGAACTTCAACTGCCTTTTCTGCTACTGCCCGCTCTATGTGCTGGGTGAGCGATGCGGGGGTGACTTCGTCTACAACGAAAAAGGCATCAAAGACTGCACCGGCTGCCTCTTCCCTCATAAACGGGAAAACTACGGTGCCGTTGTCAGTCGCTTCCGGGAGATCACCGAGGTAATGCAGAACAATACGAAATAAAAACAGGGCGGTTTCAAACTGCCCTGTGCTTTTCTTTCAGCCGCTTATGCCGGCTGTTTTTCACTTTGTGCAATAAAAATCTCATTTTCCATGAGATCCACTTTGTCGATTCTGCCATCCACTACCGTAGGGATGCCCATGATATCCGTAAAGATCAGCCTGCCCTTTTCCGCTTTGACCGTAGCGACGTTCTTCGCCAGCATTTCATGCTTTTCATTATAAACGGTGGAAAGACACATGGTACGTTACTCCTCCTTCAGCTTCTGAAGCGCATCGTCAAGCTTCCCTATGCCGCTTTGAAAACAATCAACCGCTTCGTGGATCAGGCGCTCGGCATCGCCGCCGGCGCTGTGTGCAAGATCGTGGAGTTCTTCACAATGGTGGCGCGTATGATCTGCCATATACTTTAGCAGTGCAAGCACTTCCTCCGGTGAATGCTCTGCATCATGATGATTGCTATGCCCGTATTCAACGTCATGCATCGAAAATGCCTCCCTTTATTCCGTGGTGTGTTTTTCCTTACCGAAATGAAGCTCTTTCATGCCTTCCACTTCATCGCAGATCGGCTTAAGCATGCAGGTGCTGCAGTCAGTTGACATACCTTCCATAATTTTGGTGAGGCTCATGGTAATCTTGCTGACCTGCTTCGCAGCTTTCTGCAATCCTGCATAGTCCGCATCGGGAGCCGTGATGAACAGAACTTTAGCCGAGATGATGTTCTCGTCCAGCTTATACTGGCGCAGGAAAGAATCGCCCACCCGCTCAAAGGAGATTCCTTTCCGGATGGCCTCTTTGCTGATGCGAATCTGTTCCCGATGGTTTTCGCTGCTGGTACGGATCATATAGCCTTTCGGGAAAACACGGTATTTCACAAAATCCATGTTCTGAATTGCCCGGAAAGCCTGTTCGGTATCATCATCGTCGCTCTCAATATCCCCTACGCGCAAAAGCGTAATGCGGGCAAACGGAGTGCTGCCGTGAATGGAGCCGAGATCCTGCCCATAGACAAAGATACCATCCCCGTCAACCAGCTCGGGTGAGGTGGTAACGCATGTGAAATTGACAGCCGGTTTATCGTCGCCGCCGAGCTCATAAGCCGCATCCCGCGCCATAATCAGTTCAAAAGCGCCGGCATCCTCCCACGCCCGAGAGGGATCGTAATTGTAACGCTGCGGGGCAGACTTTCCGGTAAGCCCCGCAACATCACGTATAATCTGATTGTAGATTTCCATCAGAATTTAATATCCTGTTTTTTCCTGTCAAAGATCCGGTTGACCATGGTATAAGCCCAGCCCAGCAGCTTCTGGTCGAGATTCCAGAAATAGACGACGAAGAGAGCTCCCACGGCGATAGACAGAATGACACAGATTTTCAGGATGATATGAAACAGAATTTTAAAAAATTTGCCCATAACTGACTCCTTTCCAATCAGAATCTTTATGCTTTTGCAAGCCCCTTCTGACGCGCATACTCTGCCGCGCCGAGAGCACCCATGAGCTGCGGATCCGTCTTCAGGTCGATGACCTTCAGCTTCAGCACGCGCTCGATGGCCTGCTTCAGGCCGGCATTTTTGGCGCAGCCGCCGGTGAGGGTAATGGAATCGGTTGCACCGGCTTTCTTTGCCATGACAAAGCAGCGCTTTGCAACTGCCATCTGGATTCCTGCTGCGATTTCGTCCATCGGTTTGTTTTCACCGACAAGGGTAATCACTTCAGACTCAGCAAACACCGTGCACTGAGCTGTGATGGGGATCACGTTCTTAGCAGTGAGGGAGAGGTTGGAGAATTCCGGCAGGCTCATCTCAAAGGAACGTGCCATGGCCTCGTAGAAACGGCCCGTACCGGCAGCGCACTTATCGTTCATGGCAAAATTTTTCACTGTGCCGTCGGTATCCACCTGAATGCCCTTGACGTCCTGTCCGCCGATATCAATGATGGCCTTGACGCTCGGATCCGTGATGTGAACGCCCATAGCGTGGCAGGAAATCTCAGAAATATTTTCATCTGCAAACGGGACCTTGTTGCGGCCGTAGCCGGTGCCGATCAGGTATGCGAGCTCTTTGGAAGATTTCAGACCGACCTTGTTGAGGACTTCATCCATCGCAAGCTTTGCACTGACTTCTGCGTTGATTTTGCTCTTGATGGTGGTATCTGCACAGATTTTTCCGTTCTCGTCCAGAATAACAGCTTTTGTATAAGTGGAACCTACGTCACAGCCTCCGAAGTATTTCATGCTAATATCTCCTTATTTTTTATTCTAAATGATAAATGAATAGTGGATTTACATGCAGGCTTCATCGTCGAAGTCGCACAGGGTTGGGTCAACGGGCTCGGCTTTCATAACCGTACGCATATATTCATTGACTTTTGCACGCATATCTTTGCGGGAAACTGTGCGCGGATCCATCAGGTCATGCTCAATCCAGATCATGCGATAGCCTTTGTCCCGTGCCTGTTCATCCAGGATTCCCTGCAGGGTTGCCATATTCTTACAGGCAACATTCTGGTACATGATGATGATTTCAACATTCCAGGCTTCACACTGACGCCAGAGCTCATCCACAACATTGTGATAGCCGCCGTTGGTATGACGGCGCATAACCATGCGTTCATACAACCGGGCGAGATCCTGAAGAGCCAGTTCCTTGTCTTCCGTTTCCAGAGGCTTTGTGAAGTTAAGCGACTCCATCTCCACCAGAATATCAATTCCCCAGCAGTTTGCAAGCCAGTTGCTGAAGTTGGCGTAATAATGTGCCGGGCAGGACCATACGATCCCGCGATACTTCATTTTGCCGCGCCAGGGCTCTTCTCTGCGTTCATAGGCCTTCATCATAATGTCATTGACTTTACGGAAGGTCTTCATCACGCGGGGATCCATGCCCCCGTCCATCTCATAGTTCCACTTGCGGAACAGTTCGTAGCAGGGGCCCAGAATCTGCGGATACGGCGTCTTATTGACTTCCCACTTCTCAAGCTCGTACTTTGTCTCTTCGTTAAAGCGCTTCATCGTCGTGAAGTAGGCATCCCAATTCCACTTTGCACCTGTTGTTTCTTCCACGAACCGGATACAGGCTTTGATGTCTTCCGCTGCATCGGGAACCGTTTCTTCGTACTCATAACGAACTGGGAACGTCAGATGGAAGACCGGCAGATCCGGGAAGCGGCGTGACATGTAGGACGATGCCATAACCGATCCGTCACACGGCATGGAGGAAGAGATAAAGCAGGAGCCGAGATGCGGCAGCGCGTCAATAACCAAAGCCCCGCATTCCGATGACGGCACCGGGCAGGTATCTGCCGGGAGTCCAAAGGATTCCACCGCATCGATATACGGCACACAGGTAAGCTGGTCAATCTCCGAAACGAGGAAGACCGGCATCAGCTGATAAGGAATCCCAATCAGATCCGGAAATCCTGCCATGATTTGTCCCATTGTCATTTCATCAAAGAGGACGATCTTCTTGTTCAGCTCGGCACTGTTGCCGTTTTTCTTATCGCCCTTGGCCAGAAGCACAAGGTTTTCAGCCACATAGCGGAAGATATCATAAATCATCAGATGGCTCATCTGAAGGGCGCTTCCGCGCTGACCCATGACATTTTTATCCATGAATCCTACACAGCACATATAGGAGATCATCCATCGGTACCAGAAAGTGGTGTTCAAGGCAGGAATCAGATCCTTTGAGAAGGTTGCAAGGAGCATACCCCACATCCGTAGCCACTCTTTATAATCATACGCCGTGTCTTTTACGCCGCGCCACTCACGGCGGACGGTCGCCATCGCACCCTTCCGATAGAGCTTGCCGAGGTGCTTCTCCCCGTTTTTGAGGAGGTCCATTTTCTCCTCGGGAGACATTGCCATAACCGTTTTAAACTCTTCGGCAATGCGCCGCCCGTCATCTTTGATATCGTTGAGGCGGTTGGTCCCGAATTTTTTCCAGTCCGTCTCCTTGAGCATATCGACAATAATAGATCCGACTTCAAGCAGGTTTTCTCCCTGTTTTTTCCAATCCATATTGTCTTTTGCCCGGAAGAACGCGGGATTCGGGTATTTTATTTTCGTCTTCGCCATCAGTTCCTTCCTCCCATTTTCTGAATGCGTTTAATCTCCAGCGATTCAACGAATGCCTGGAAGCGCGTACGAAGCTGGCCGGAGGTTTTATTGTTGTAAAGACGGTCAATACTGAGGACCGGCCATCCTCTCTCTTCTGACATGATATGGCTGACAAGAGCACGCTCGAATCCCCAGAAATCACAATACTTCATCTGCTCATAGATGATGCCATCTGCATGGAATTCCCTTGCAAGACGATCCGCAGTGTCACGGCGCTGCTGCACCTTTTCATCGCTGATGTATCGGGCACATTCGGAGACTTCCATATAATGGCGGCAAACCTGTTCCAGCGCCGGCTCATCATCTTTCAGCTCAATCACTTCACGGCCGGGGAAGGATCCGTAGCAGAATCTGTCCGCCACGACCATGGCTCCGGCTTCTTCAATCATCTGGATCAGGCCCGGATCATCAATTTCACTGCCGACAACTGCCACCCGCGCACGATACCACGGTTTGGGATCCGGTTTCCGTTTTTTCAGCTCTTCCAGCGTCTCCCGCAGGTAAGGCAGGATCAGTGCCTTCGGGCAGGTATAGGAGACGAGACAGATAATGTGGAATTCATATCCTGTGATGACCGGGTTTTCCTCTTTCCGCATCTCACCGATTTCCGTAATGATCCGGCAGACTTCGTTGTGCTCTTCCACAGCCTTGCGAATGGCCGCATCTGAGATGTCCACCCCGTAGTTTTTCTGCATCACTTCCAGCAGGCGAACTTTCATCTGCTTGACATAGGAACGGACTGTATAATCCTCAATTTTATAAGGCATATCACAGTGCGTCACAAACATATTGGGCTTTTCATTCATTTTAAGCAGTTCAAAATGCTCATAGAATCGGTTCATCATGGAGCATGCATCAACTCCCGCCAGCCCGTCCAGGAAGTTGAATCCACCCTCAATTCCTCTCTCTACAAGTGCACGGGCAAACTCGCAGGTATAGTTGGACATATAATATGTCGCAATATCGACCGAGCCTGTGCGCGGTGCACGGAGCCTGACGGAAAAGCACTGCCCCACATTCAGCAGCACTTCCGGAATATGGAAGCACGTGTAGCCGATTGCAAGGCCTCCGTCTGCTTTCGCCTTCTCGACAAGTTCATTATCTGCATTGTCGAGAAGATTTTCAAAGAAAATCAAATGCTTCAGATCTCTCAAATAGTACACCCCTCTCCATTCATAGCATTTTTTATTGGAAGATCAGGAATCGTTTTGATTCCATATAAAGATTTGACAGGGAATTATAAAAGCTCCATTTTTGTAAGAGCCTCTTTTGCGCCAATCATAACGGGAGAATCTTCCGGAAGATCAAATACCGTAAGCCCCTGAATGTCATTGGCTGCATGCGTTTTATCCGCCGCGATATAGGAAAGAATTTCCGTATTCTCCACATGAATATAAGGAATGAGGGAAGAATCGGTAATGCGGTTGACAATCACGCCGCACTTATCATACATCACCAGATCATCCGCAACCTTGCGGATGGTATCCACTACCTGCGTCCCTTTCCGGCTGGGATCAGTAATCAGAATCAGATGCGTTACCTTTTCCATGACGCGGCGGTTGATCTGTTCAATCCCGGCCTCCCCGTCGATGACTACATAGTCAAAATCGTGGCTGAGGAGATTGATAACTTCTTTTAGATAGGCATTGACCTTGCAATAACATCCAGCAGTTTCCGGTCGCCCGATGGCGAGGAAAGAGAATTTCTGCTGTTCCACCATCGTATCGAAAATGCGAAAACGCGCTTCGCTGAGAAGCTCAATTGCTTCTCTCTGTGCACCCATCTCTACTGACTGGACAATTCCCTTTCGGATATCGTCCAGCGTCTGTTTTACTTCAACACCAAGTGCCGTTGAAAGCCCGACTGCCGGGTCGGCATCGATGGCAAGGATGCGCGCTTCCGGATAAGCTTCCGTCAGAAGGCGCACAAAAGCTGCGGAAATGCTCGTCTTCCCAACGCCGCCTTTTCCCGCCACCGCAAGTATCTTCGTATTTCTCTCCATGTCAGTGTCCTTTTTAATAAACTGATGGCTTTTTATCCCTCATATAATATCATGAACTTGTTGTTTTCGCAACGATTTTATGAAGAAATCATGAAGTTATTTTTCGAATAATCCCAGGGCTATGCAGGCATTGTAAATACCGTCCCGGTCGACCGAAGTTGTAACATAGTCCGCTTTTTTCTTTACTTCCTCAGCGGCATTGCCCATGGCAACCCGGATCCAGCCGTCCTCAGTAAACATGGATAGATCGTTGAGCGCGTCCCCAAAAACGATGGCATCTTCATAAGAGGCATGAAAGTGATCCAGGATTTTGCGGATGCCGAACGCTTTATCTGCCGGCTCCACGAAAAAATACTCCTTATGAAACCGACACCAGGGAAGCGCCAAAAGCGAGGTGAGAGTATGCTCCTCGGGATAAGGGCATGCCACATACATTTTATAGATTTCTGCATAATTCTCCGGGTCCAGACCGGGGACAATTCTGTTTTTCAGATAAAAATCATGCGTATAGCCGTCAAAGCGGGTATCCGGAACCAGGCGCGTATCGGAATTGTCCACCTGCAGCCCCCAGGGGAATCCCCTCTCCTGACATTCGCGTACAAGAGTTATGATTTTATCTTTTGGAAGCGGTGTAATCCCGAGAAGTCTGTCATCAATTGTAATGCCGTAGCCTCCGTCACTGACCATATTCTCAAACCCGAGATCGTGCATCAGATCAACCGCCATCGCCTGTCCTCTGCCTGTTGCAATGGCTAGAAAATGTCCGGCTGCTTTTAATTTTTCTATGGCAAGCCTGGCAGAATCCGGCACGCAGGATTTGTCATAGCCTCCTGTGATCAGCGTACCGTCGATATCAAAAAAGAGATACCGTTTTCGATTCAATTCGCTTTCATCTCCTCTTTCTTTTTCGGCAGCAGGCCAATCGGCTCGTAGGCATTGGCTATCCGATGCAAAAGGCGCATGGCATCCACTTCGCTCCGATAAGTATCCGGCGAAAAGACCTCCATCGGAAGAAGAGAGGGGTTTTCTTCCCGGAGCATCCACATCACGACCTTTTCCGCATGCTCTATACTGGCTTTTGAGGAATAGAGATAGAGGCCGCTGATCCCTTCTGCGCCGGTCTGCGGACGAATCACTGCGCGTACTTGTCCCTCAGACAGCAGGCTGCGAAGCGCCGCTTCCATCCCCGTAATCATCCCGTCCGTTGCTATGATTTTATAGTAAACGACTTCATCAGGCTCGTAGATCTCTCCTTCCAGATAGCTGCGGTAAGGAGAACGCTTCATGTTATCGTAAATCACTTTTTCCTGTTCTGTGATTTTGCCCTGATGGAAGATACAGGTTTTGTTATGGTGCACCGTATAGATAAAATAACTGCATCCGAGAGCAGTAAGGCGCTTTTTGATCTGTTCGGAAACCTCCTCTGGAATGGTCTCCGCATACAGGAACTCGTTGGCATTAACATCGTACACGCCTGCACCGTCCATCACGATCATCGGAACCGTAAGCCTTGCCTCTCTCATCTGCAGGAGGAAAAAGGCCGGTGCATGCTCTGAAATCAATGAGATCTTGGCTCCGTCATTAAAAAGATAGTTCAGGCGGACAAGAGCTGCGGGGGGGATATGGGAAAACCGGTCAGGTACGAGATCTTTTGTACGGACAAAGAAAACAAGATCTTTATTCTTGCGTCTCGGGAGATGGGTTACATTGACAAGAATGGCAACAATCGCTCCGATATGAATATCGAAAATTCGGATTGCTGCCGAGCGCAGCGGATCCTCTATCTCCGGGTAGCCGGCAATAATACAGATGTAGATAATTGCCGCCAATCCTGCTGTGTCCGGAATGCGCAGCACAACTGCCGTATAAATGGAAAGAAGCACGCCAAATGACATGAAAGCATACAAAATACTTTTGTATATACTGAGAAACGGAAGATTCATCAGCACCACCAGAAAAACCAGAGCCCACACCGCTCCGATCAGTGACCCGGTAAGTCTGTCAAGTGCATATTTCCCTGCATCCCTCACATAGGGCTGCATACAGATAATCGCTGTAATCGCAGCCTCTGTGGGCATGGATCCGCCCTCATATCCTCTCAATTTATAAATCATCAGGCACAGGAAAACAGCAATCGCTGTTTTCACGATACGCCTCCCTACATGGGGGAAAACACGCCCCTCCCGTTCCGGCAGCGTGGGTAAATTCGGTAAAGACAACATGAAACGATACCTCAGTTTTTCGAATAGGCAGGATATTTTTCCCACCTTCTGTTCTTCTTGAAATCGGATGCGGATTGTAGCATATCCACCTGGAAAAATCAATGCAAAATTGAAAACAATCTTTCTGTGCCATTACAGGAATTTCTTTGCGGCTCCTCACAAATTTGCCTTGTTGCATCCCGGAAACTATGATATAGTAATAAACAGCATACCACAGAATTCTGTTCTTGGAAAGGATCTCAACACCATGGAAGACAAAAAAACATTAAAGAAAAACCTGATCATGTTCCCTCTCGGTACCGTCGGGCGAGACATGATCTATAATCTCTTTACCAATTTCATTTTCACCTTCATTTTATTCACAAGAGGATTGAATGCTGCCCAGCTCGGCGCAGTATCAGCCATTATGATCGGTGCCCGCGTGTTTGACGCCCTCAACGACCCTATCATGGGCAACATCATCGAACGCACCAGAACTCGGTGGGGTAAATATAAGCCCTGGCTTGTAATTGGTATTCTCTCTACTTCCCTTGTCGTCTATGCAGCCTTCAACACTACCCTCACCGGATGGAAGTTCGTTTGGTTCTTTGCAGTGATCTATTTTCTCTACAGCATCACCTACACCATGCACGACATCTCCTACTGGGGTATGGTTCCCGCTCTTGGGACGGACGCCCACGTACGTGACCAGTTCACAGCCCGCACCAATCTCTTCGCGGGCATCGGCGGAACCCTTGCCGGATTTTTCATTCCCATGCTGACAACCGGCAGCTCAACGCTCGGCGGCAACACTGCCTTTGCTTACGGCCGTGTAGCATTGATCGTCTGCATTCTGGCACCGGCTTTTCTCTGCTTCACGATTTTCGGTGTCCGTGAACGGCGTGACTACGGCAATCAGCCGCCCGCTCCTTTCAGCTTCAAAAAGATTATTAACGTTTTCAAAGGGAATGATCAGTTGGTATGGATTGCCGTGATTTTCCTTTTCCAGCAGATCGGCAACAATATTGTTCTCGGCGGCATGGGATCCACCTTTATCTATTTCGATCTCGGGTATGAAGGCGGTTTCTATTCCAACTTCTCCACCTTTGGCCTTGCGGCAACTGCAGTTCTGATGGTTATTTATCCGATGCTTGCGAGCAAAACCACCCGCAAGAGTTTTATGAAAAAAATGCTCATTGTCTCTGCTGCGGGTTATGGGCTGATGCTGCTCGTCGGGCTCTTCATGCCGTCCGGTAATGCCGGGCTCAAATGCTGGATCCTCACCTTTGGCTATATGGCGGCAAACTTCGGTAACTACGGATACTATCTCATCATGATGATCTCCATCATCAACACCGTGGAATACAATGAATACCTGCACGGAGAGCGTGAGGAGGCACTGGTTGCATCCGTCCGTCCTTTCATCACAAAAATGGGCAGTGCCGTTGTGATTGCCATCAACTATATTACCTATCTGATTTGCGGTGTGACGGGATACACACAGCAGATATCCGATTTTGAGCAGCAGACCTCGCTCGGCGTCCTGACAGAAACATAAAAACTCACCAGCATCAATGATGTTATTTCCCATGTCACCAACGGGCAAAAAACAGGCCTTCTGCTCGTGCTGACTGTTCTTCCCTTCCTGTGCATGGTTATTACCTTTTCTCTCTACCTGAAGCACTACAAACTTGATGAAAGCGAATACAAACGCATCTGCACAGTTCTGGAAGAGCGCAGAGCCAAACTTTGATTACGGTTTCTTGTATCAATCAGCTATTCTGCCGCACGGAGGAATTCTCATGAAAAGGATCGTTTCGGCATTTCTGTTATGTGTCATTTTTCTGTGTCCTCCTTCATGGGCGGATGGTGCCTCCGTTCTCCGCTGTGGTGAATATTCCTATACTCTTCAACAGGATGGGTCAGCAGAGATTGTGGAGTATACCGGCAATCCGGAGGCTTTGGAACTCCCTGCTTTCCTGGACGGTCATCCGGTAACCTCCATCGGTGACGGAGCGTTTCAAAACGGAAACCGTATTCAGAGCATCACCATTCCGGATAGCCTTGTGACGGTAGGGAGTAATCCTTTTTCTTCCTGCGCTGCCCTGGAAAAACTGTTCGTCTCACCGAAGCACAAGACCCTTGCTGTAATAGACGGAGTCCTTTTCAGTAAGCCGGACCATCGGCTTGTCTGCTTCCCGGCAGAACTCTTCACAAATTTTTATTCCGTCCCGGACGGAACAACGTTGATCAGCGACAATGCTTTCTTTCACAGCAAACATCTGCTTACTGTCACCATTCCGGCGAGCGTGTCTAAAATCGGTGAAAGTGCCTTTTCTGCCTGCCTTTATTTGGAAAAGGTAATTCTTTCAGACGGCGTCAGAGAAATCGGAGACTATGCTTTTCATCTTTGTGAAAGGCTCCAGAGTGTAAAACTTCCGGAAAGCATAACAGATATCGGTCGCTATGCCTTTCTCGGTTGTTATAAGCTGAGTGAGCTGTCCTTCTCGAGAAACAGCACCGTCATTGGAGAAGGCGCATTTCTGCAGGTTCCCCTGCAGTAAGGAGGGTAACAATATGTTAATGCTGAGAGTTTTAACCGCAAAATTTGATTATGCGGCAGCGGAGGTCTCTGACAGCAGTAATCTCTATCGGGTGGAGTATAACCCTTATCGGGAAAACTTTTTTCTCGTTTATGATGAAGTCGGAAACGTGATTGAAAGCTATCTTCGCCTGGAAGATTGTGTGTATTCGCGCTTTTCCGGTATTTTCCTCTCGTTGCAGAAAGCCATGAATGCCTGTAACATGGTTTACGGCACCGATATCCTCAGTGAAATCACCAGCAGTAAGACTTTTACGGTAGAAAACGGCCGCAGAATTGTTTGCAACCGTTTTACCTATCACGGAAAACAATATCTCGCCCGTGCCGTGCAAGACGAATCGTCTGAAATAACAGCTTATGAGTATTCGGTTTCTGACAGCAACCGGCTGAAAGAGGAGAACTATCAGGCGCTTTATCAGGCGATAAACTCTGTTTTCTATCCGGTTCTTGCCGATCTCAGCCATGATTTTGAAAAAAACTTCCTCTTTGAGCCTGCGGAATCATTCTGCTAAAGCCATTCTATCTGGAAACGGAGCCTCTGTCTGCCATGGGTAATAAAACAACCGGAAATCCGAAAACCATTCTCTGGGACTGGCGGTCCTTCTTTCAGTCATCAACCATTTCTCAGGCTGAAAATGACTCTGCCGCCGGAAAACTGATTGATTTCGACCTCAGTGCCGATCAAACACGCGCTGTCGGAAGAACACAAAATGGGTTTTATGTCTTTGCAAAGAAGCTCCCGACCTCTTATCATGAAGCTGTTGCCTCCCCTCGCTGGGACAGACTGGGTTATTATAGCGATTCGGAAGGGCGTATGCTTTCCCGTAAAGACTTTTATAGCTGTTCCTGCTCGATGGGGATGAATGGCGGTCGTTGCCGCCATCTTGCCACTCTGATGCTTCGCCTTGAAAAGGAGCGCGGGCCTTTTCTCTTTACGGAAACCGAGGAAGAAATCCAGGAACGGATCAAAGCTGCAGAAGAAGAAAAGGAACGCAAACGCCGGGAAGCAGAAGCACGGCTTGAAAAAGCACGCCTTGAAAAAGAGAAGCAGGAAAAGGAGCGGCAGCAGAATTCCGCTCTGGCTTTCCTGCAAAAATATGCAAAGCCTGTCCCTCAGGGAATTACTTTCCCGCCGGACGCGATCCTGAAGAAAGCAGAAATTCAGACTAATTTTTATGAGGTGGAGCAGGCAGAGCGGTATTTGCAGAATGATGTACCGATTGTCTCTCAATGCACGGTTGTCTTCAACCATCAGGGTACCCAGAGTCTCTCTGTAAACGGAAGCTGCAGCGAATACGAAGTTTCTTTCCTGCTCAACAAAGATGCCATTTTCAGCATGTCATGCGAATGCGGCAGGACCCACGCCAGGCGGGATTATTTCTGGTCCAGCAAAGACAGAGATGGCAAAATGTGCTGCCACGCATTGTGCGTATACCTGAAAGCATGGGAACAGATCATACAGGATAACCCCGGCGACGAAACCGACCGCCATGCGGAACAGCTCCTTTCTCTGCTGGTGAAAAGCGGTTCTCCCGAAAAGGCCGCAGAAGAAGTTCGGAATCCTCAACAGGAAAAAGACGCTGTGCTTGTCCTCACTCCCCGTATCACCAAGGACAAAAAAGCTGGCCTGCAGCTTTCCTTTGATCTGGGAAAAGCAGGCGGAAAAAACCTTGCTGTCAAAGGTCTTGAAAATTTTGTTTCTGCTGCTGAGCAAGAAGCCGTCTACTCTCTTTCCAAAACGGAAGAAATTGATTTTTCAAAATATTCTTTTGATGAAGCCTCTGCCCGGTGGTACCGGCTGATTGTTTCAAGAGTTCGATCCGTACAGAGCATCAACAACACGCTGGACTCTGGATACTACTATTCCACCAGACACCTTTCTGTCGGCACCGGGATTCCTTTACAAGAAAGCGATCTTGACCAGGTATATGATCTCGCCGAAGGCGGCGAAATCCTCTATCAAGTAGGCGGAAAGAAAGACGTCTATTCCGTAAAGGTGCAACCGTGTCATGCCCGTGCACAGGTATCGCTCTCTCCCATTTTCGCCGATAACAATAGCCTCATCGGAATCTCTCTTACCGGAACAATGCCCAGGCTGCTGCGCGGGAGCCTCCACCAATATCTTTTGGATTCAGAATGTTTTGGCCGCGTATCCGGCGAGGAGCTTGATGCTCTCGATCCATTCCGCTCCATTGCGGATGAAAACGGGGTATTTCACTGCACCATCGGCAAAAACAAGTTCCCGGAGTTCTTTTACAGGGTGCTGCCTGCGCTGGAAGCTTCCGAGCAGATTCTCATTGACAATAAAGTTGGTTCCATTGATCCCGATCTGCTGCCTCCGGAGCCGGAATTCACGTTTTATATTGATCTTGCGGACGTCATCACCTGCCAAACAATCGTACAATACGGGGAACAAAGCTATTTTCTCGGGTTTTCCGGTCCGTATGCCGGCAGTGCGAAGCGCGACATTTCGCAGGAAGAGCGCGTCCTCTCTGCTGTTCAGATTTTCTTCCCGGCAATGAATCCGGAAGATCAGTGTTATTTCTCTGATGTTACAGAAGATACACTGGCAGGAATTCTGACCGACGGTGTTGCTCTTCTCTCCCGCTACGGCACTGTGAAAGGCAGTGACGCCTTCCAGCGTGTTCACATTCAGGCAGCTCCGGCTCCCCGGATCTCCGTAGAAATTGAGGGTGGACTGCTGAATCTTTCCGTTCTCACAAAAGATCTTTCAGAAGAGGAGCTTCTTGCACTTCTCTCCAGCTATCGAATGAAAAAGCGCGGGCATCGCCTCAAAAGCGGCGATTTTGTAGATTTGCGCCATGCTGAACAGCTGGAAGAAATGGACCGTGTTGCGGACGACCTAAACGTCAGCATGGAAGACCTTGTGCGCGGCGGTATTCATCTTCCGAAATATCGGTCTCTCTATGTAGAAAAACTGCTGGATTCCCATAACGAAATCGCGGCTTCCCGCGACAGGCACTTCAAGGCACTTGTCCGTTCCTTCCAGACCATCAAGGATTCCGATTTTGAAGTCTCAGAGACATTGTCCGATACCATGCGTCCCTACCAGATTTACGGCTTCCGCTGGCTCTCAACGCTTACACAAGCCGGTTTTGGAGGAATTCTTGCCGATGAAATGGGGCTTGGAAAAACTCTTCAAATGCTGTCGCTTCTCTCTTCTATGAAAGAATCCGGAGAAAACCGCCCCGCTCTGGTAGTCTGCCCGGCTTCCCTCGTCTACAACTGGAAGGAGGAGTGTTCCCGCTTCACGCCGAACCTCTCTGCCGAAACCCTTGCCGGTACGCTCTCCCAGCGCAAAGCTATGCTGAAACAGATTGCCGCCGGTCAGGGCGCGGATTTGTATATCACCTCCTATGATCTCCTCAAACGTGATATCACCGCCTATGACGATCTTTCCTTCTCCTCTGTTATTCTGGATGAAGCCCAGTATATCAAAAACCAGAAAACCGCCATTGCAAAAACTGTGAAGGTTCTGAAGTCCGACCACCGCTTTGCCCTGACCGGAACCCCGATTGAAAACCGTCTCTCCGAGTTATGGAGTATTTTTGACTTTCTGATGCCCGGCTTCCTCTATACATCTTCAGAGTTTGCCGAGCGTTTTGAAACGCCGATCATGAAGAAAAAGGATGCCGAAGCTACCAACCGTCTCTCCCGCATGACAGAGCCCTTCATTCTCCGCCGCAAGAAAACAGACGTTCTGAAAGACTTGCCAGAAAAGCTGGAAGAAGTGCATTCTTCCATGATGGAAGACGATCAACGCAGGCTTTATGATGCGCAGGTTGTGCATATGAAAGAACTTCTCGATTCTACCGGTGACTCCGGTGAGGATAAAATGCGTATTCTTGCCGAAATCACGCGGCTGCGTCAGCTCTGCTGCGACCCTTCTCTTCTATTCGAGGACTATAAAGGCTCCAGCACCAAACGGCAGGCCTGCCTTGAGTTGATTCAGAACGCCATAGACGGCGGTCATCGAATGCTGGTGTTCTCCCAATTCACTTCCATGCTTTCTCTTCTGGCAGAGGATTTGAAAAAAGAGAAAATCCCCTTCTTCACGATTACAGGCTCCACCCCCAAGCAGGAGCGCCTGCGTCTTGTCAACGAGTTCAACAGCAACGAGAGAGTTCCTGTTTTTCTCGTTTCCCTGAAAGCCGGAGGCACCGGGCTGAATCTGACTGGTGCCGATGTCGTGATTCATTACGACCCCTGGTGGAATCTTGCCGTTCAGAATCAGGCAACAGACCGTGCTCACCGCATCGGCCAGACGCGCAAAGTAACGGTGATCAAGCTGATTGCCGCCAATTCCATCGAAGAGAAAATCGTTCAACTGCAAGAAGCCAAGCGAGATCTCGCCGATGCAATCATGGAAGGCCAGTCCAACTCGCTCATGAGCATGACAAAAGAAGAGCTCCTTGCCCTCCTTTCCTGATAAATACGCCCGCAGCGGAAAAGAATCCGATGCGGGCGATATGTTTCATTTCATCTTGTCTGCTTTTTATTTCTTTCCCTTTTCTTCAGGGGTAATGCAGTAAATATTGGACAGAAAATCCCCCTGTACACGGAGCGCTTCGTGATAACCGGCACCGCTGAAGCGCTGGGCAATGGGAACCCCGGCCTTGAGTGCCGCGCCGGAACAGCGGAAGGTATCCGCCCCATCCTCCATACTGCGGTGATGATCGGCCGTACGAAGGACAATTCCGTTGGGATCAAGCTTTACAGGAGTAATATGTTTCAAAAGCCCTCC
>JAFUGY010000092.1 GCA_017469115.1 Oscillospiraceae bacterium | reverse complement strand
GATATCCGCCGCGGCACAGATGTTGTCAAAAGTGCCGCCGGAACAGCCGGCGATCTCTCCCTGCTCCACCCAGATGCCTCCGTCGTGAATCTTGGAAACGAGATCCATCTTCACGCCTTTGAGAACCTTGTTGGCATTTTCCTGGACAAGATGGAGGATATCCTCCGCATTTTCCTGCACTTCATGGATCGTATAGGTGTTGGAAGGATGCATGGGCATGGCAATGGTGCATTCGATGGTGGAGAGATCAATCCATACACATCCGTCATAATAGGCGGTTTCTGCCGGTGAAAGCTTCCGATACGCTTCCGGTCTCCCGTGAAGCGTAAAATACTTCCGGGTTTCTTCGTCCGTCACCCAGATGGAGGACCAGCAGGTGGTTTCCGTGGTCATCACATCGATTGCATTTCGGTATTCGATCGGGAGCCCTGCAATCCCCGGGCCTACAAATTCCATTACCTTGTTTTTGACATAACCGTTTTTGTACACGGCACCGATAATAGACAGCGCCACATCCTGCGGTCCGACGCCCGGCTTCGGAGCCCCCGTGAGATAAACGGCAACTACGCCGGGATAAGAAAAATCGTACGTACGGCCGAGGAGCTGTTTGGCAAGTTCTCCGCCGCCTTCGCCCACCGCCATGGTGCCGAGGGCACCGTAACGCGTGTGGGAATCGGATCCAAGAATCATTCTGCCGCAGCCGGCCATGGTCTCGCGGTTATAGGAATGAATGTTCGCCATATTGGTCGGCACATAGATTCCGCCGTATTTATGGGCCGCAGAAAGGGCAAACTTATGGTCGTCCTCATTGATGGTTCCGCCGACGGCGCAGAGTGAGTTGTGGCAGTTGGTCATCACATAGGGCAGCGGAAATTCCTTCATGCCGGAAGCGCGCGCCGTCTGAATAATGCCGACGTAGGTGATATCGTGGCTGGTCATGGAATCGAACTTCAGCTGCAGGTATTCCATACTCCCGCTTCTGTTGTGCTCTTTTATAATCGCCCACGCCATGGTACCCTTCTTCGCCTGCTCCCGGTCAGCCGGTGAGCCGGTGAGTGCCTGCATTTTCTCCTTTTCGCTTTCCGGAACGACTTCCGTGCCGTTTACCAGATAAACGCCGCCTTCATAGAGCTTGATCATCATGGATTCCTCCTGCCTGTCTCCTGTTGCCTTCATCAATTCTGCTGCAACACAGTATTTTGATCTCACTTACTATACCTCACAAAAAGCCCAAATGCAACGCAATCTTTTTTCCTTTTCGGCTTCTTCATTTGGGTCTTGACTTTTTTCATCCCTGTTCGGTATACTCTGCCTGTTGGATTTCCCTTATCAATTCTGTACCGATCTGGAGCTGAGCAATGGTTCAAAGCAAACATCTTCCCCTTCCCGGGCAACGGATTTTTCGTTCGATGGTCTCTGTCTGGCTGTGTTTTACGCTGTATTTCCTGCGAGGAAAGCATGGCATCCCGTTTTATTCGGTTATCGCAGCGTTGCAATGTTTGCAGCCGTACAACAAAGATATGCGCAACGTCGCCCGCAAACGCATCACCGGCACCCTTGTCGGAGCATTCTGGGGGTTGATCTGCCTTCTGCTGGAGCTGGAGCTGATTCACGACGGGGTGCCGGATGAAATTCCTCACTATCTGCTGATGGGCTTTGCCGTCGGTGTCGTGCTGTATTCAACCGTGCTCCTGCATATTTCAGACTCTGCCTATTTCTCTGCCGTTGTTTTTCTCTCGGTGGCAGTAACCCACATCGGCGATGCCAATCCCTATCTTTTCGCCTTCAATCGTCTGCTGGATACCGTTCTGGGTGTGTTGATCGCAGAAGTCGTCAACCGTGTCCATCTCCCGCGGATCAGAAACAAAAGCATTCTGTTTGTCTCCGATTTGGAAGATGTGCTCTTTCCCAGAGGAGCATCTCTCTCTTCCTTTTCCCGCATCGAGCTCAACCGCCTGATAGAAGACGGCGCGCACTTTACCATTGCAACCGAAGAAACCCAGGCGACGGTGCGTCAGCTTCTGCCCGGTGTGAATCTCAACTGCCCGATCATCACCATGAACGGGGCTGCGTTGTACGATCTTTCCATGATGGAATATATTCACACCATCTCAATGCCGTTTCCCAATGCCGAGCGTCTGATCCGTTGGGTGGAGGAGCAGGGGATTTCCTGCTTTATCAACAGCGTGGAGGATAATCTTCTTGTCGTCCGCTTCCGGGAACTTTCCAACCGGGCAATGAAGGATGTTTTTCAGGCCAAGCGCTCGTCCCCTTACCGCAATTTTGTCCACAGCCCTGTCCACAACTATGAAAGTGTGCTGTACCTGTTTATTCTGGATACACATGAAAAGATAGAAGAAACCTTCCGGAATTTTTCCCGCTGGGAGTGGGCAGATAGTTACCGCATCGTAAAGGGAACTTCAACTACGCCCGGGTTTTCTTACCTGAAGATCTACGACGCCGATGTTTCCAGAGAGACCATGCTGCACATTCTGGAAGAAAAACTTGGCACGGAAAAAACCGTTCTCATCGGGAAGCCGTCGGAAAAAGCAGACCTCATTGTCACTGATCCCGGGAACAATCAGGCTGTCAAACTCCTGAAACGCCATTTTGAACCCGTTGACGTCCGTGGTTGGAAAAACTGCTTCCGAATTTAAAAAACGCCCCTGACAAAATGACAGAACCCGCCAGAGAAATACTCTCCAAAGGGTTCTGTCATCTTGTCAATTGACCAAGTCCTCTATTGAAAAGGGCTGCTCTGAGATTCAGAGCAGCCTGAGGATAGTCACATCGGAAAATCAATATTTTTCCGGATGTTTTTTCTTATCCTTGGATTTATAGATCGTCACAGAGATTGCCGTCAGGGAGAGAATTGATGCGATTGAAATAGCGATTACCTGCCCGATCTGCCATGGTGCAAGGCTATATGTAATCTTGGACCCGGATGCGATACCGTTCATCGCATTGGAATTTGCCACCATATAACACATTTGATGAGTAGCATTCTGCAAATATTTCACTGTGGTTGCACTTGGCTTATCCTGATCGACAAAATTCTTTCTGTTAGACTGTAGGCAGGCTGTGCCTCCGTTGCGGATCATCTGATCGGGATACATGAAATCATGCAGAGCATAATCCGTCAAGGCTGTACCACGGAATCCCCACTCATCGCGAAGAACTGTGTTAAGAAGTGCATTGTTGCCGCCTGACCAAGTATTTCCTACACAGCTGAATGCTGTCATCACACCGGTAGCTGCTCGGAAGCCCTCTGCAACATATTCATTGCCGTTATTATCCAGATATCGCAAATCGGTCTTTGCTTCTTTAATGGCAATTTCAAATGCCTTCAGATACACTTCACGCATCGTCTGTTCAGTTGCCCATGTCATCAAAATCCATTCCGGGTTCTTATACCGGTCAAGGGATGCATCCATGTGCATTCCGCAACACCAGCTTCGGGCAAAAGCTTCCTGATCGTTCATAGCAAAATGTTTGATATAGCAGAACACACCGTAATCTGCTGCTCCGGAAACTTCCTGCGAGCAGAGTCTTCCGGCAAGAAACGGGTCTTCGGAGAAGTATTCGAAGTTTCTGCCACCGAATGGACTTCTATGTGTATTGAGACCTGGTGCATACCATCCGGACATATCATTGATTGCGCCTTCCAAGCCGACCATTTCTCCGATTTCATGGAGCAGGTCCTCATCCCAGGTACATGCAAGAAGTGCCTCACAGGGAAAGGCTGTCATGTAATATGTATCTACTCTCTTGTTCTCTTCGCCCAAAGCTTGATGACGGAATGCTTGTGGACCATCGTTATCTAACGTAGACGGTTTTCCGTAACTTGTGAAGGCTTCTGTCTGGAATCCCGCTTTTCCGAGAAGAAGGGCCATTTCTGCCGGTGTCCACTGCTGAACATAACTTGTCCACTGGGGATCATCATAGTCCTTCCCTCTAAGGTCAACCAGCATAATCCCATTCTTTTCTCCGGTAACAGGCATTGTATGGGTATCGTCATGTGCTGCAATGGCTGCCTTGGTGGAATAATTATTATCATCCAGAATTGCTTTCAGCTCTGTCGGCATACCGGTATCCTCCGCGGTGGGCGATGTCGGCCAGCTTGCTTCAAACCCGGCTGCGCGGTTCATTGTTCTGTCCCCGTTTGAGACTTTGAGATTTGCTCCCGTGAGTTCACGGGTAAAGGCATTTGTTGCCGTGACAGCATCACTTGCTCGTTTCCCGTCATGGGCATCATCATAGATATAGGTACGTTCAACAGTTAACGCTGCTGAGCTGTTCTGGTCGGCATATGCCCATGCATGGCTGCCGTATACGGTTCCATTCACCGTGCCAAGGTAGAACACATAGTCTCCTTCATCCAGCACATAACAGCAGTTTACTGTGTCATCATAGGATGCGATGTCTTCCTGATCTACCGTAATAATAACGGTTTCACTTTGTTTTGGCTCCAAAATCTGCGTTTTATCAAATCCACACAAAACAACCTTACTCTTCTCAATTCCGCCGGGAGTGTAAGGTGTTTCTACAAAGAGCTCTACTACGTCTTTTCCAGCAAATTTCCCGGTATTTTTCACTTCCACTGTGAAGGTAAATGTTCCATCCTGATATTTTGCATTCTTCAGCGTCTGTGAGAATGTTGTATAACTCAACCCATACCCAAAAGGATAGATAACCCCGTTTGTGCGGTTGTAATATGGATCGTTTTCTTCATTCTGCTCTCCAAAGTATCCGTCAGCTGCTGCTGTCTCATAAAAACGATATCCAGAGAAAATACCCTCTTCATAACCTACAAACATGATTGGACGTTCTTTTGCTGTCCCGTCATAGGTGTTGTAGGCTATTTTAGTATCATACATATTGTCAAAACTACCATTTGGATTGTAATAAACACTGCTGCCGAAATTTTTCATTACAGGGGAAGTGAGAAGATCCGCAGCATAGAGATCTGCTGTACGTCCGGAAGGATTAACCGCACCGGAGATCACATCTGCGATCCCGTAAAAACCGGCTTTTCCCGGTCCGCCAACGTAAAGGATTGCATCGACGAGCGGATCATCTTCCAGCTTGGTGAGCTCCATCGGATTGTTGGAGTTCACAACCACAATAATTTTTCCCTCTTCCCCGCGAAGTTCCTTCGCCTTGGCGAGAACCGCTTCTTCCTCATCCGTCAGTTCCAGATAATGCTTGTCCGGATTAATGCCGTATCTGTTAACGCTGCCGCCTTCTTTCGTCATGACAGTCGGCAGATCATGGTATTCACCGCCGCCACGGCCGAGCCAGAGAATCTGTATCGGATAATCCTCTGCCCCCGTTTCTGCAACTGCCTCCTCAATTTCCTGTGCGTTCAGCTCTGGAACATCCCATGCTGCGTCGTAGGTTTTTCCAACCGTCGGACGTTGTGGCACAGTGTTGGAATCATCGTCGGTATAATAACCGTTTGCCTTCGATATCATCCAGTCTTTATAGTGTGCATTCGACCAGTTGTAATAATAGTCGGCAATTCCGGTATTGATGCTGATATTTGCTTCTGCTAATGCCTCTGTAGGGGAAACGAGGTCGTTGCTTCCGACAGCCCCAGATCCCGATCCGCCGAGGCTCGGATAATAAAAAGACCATCCAAGTGCATTAACCGTAATTCCATTATTTACATTGAGCGGAAGGGCATTCTCTTGATTTTTCAGAAGAACAATTCCTTCATTTTCCGCTCTACGGGCAAGGAGTTTCCCTGCTGCTGCAACCGATTCCTTTGTCATTCCGGAAGAAAGCAGCCTGTAATAGTCAGTATCCCACTTTTCAGAACCTGAAGCAGGGGTAATATTGATTTGTGCTGCACCAAACACCGCATCCATAACCGTGCTCCAGTAGTTCATGACTCCCGTTACAACCAAGCAAAGAATCAGAAGAACAGCTGTAATAGGGATGAAAATCCTTCCGAATTTTTTCGGGCTCATTTTTTTCTTCATTAGTATTCTCCTTTGATGAAAGATAGGATGAAGATAACAAACTCGTATGATCTTTACAATGGATTTTCATTTTTTGAAACAGTCATATGTTTCAAAAAATGAAACACTCCAAATTGGCGAAAAAACGCCAAATCTGTTTGACTTTCGTCTGCTATCTGCCTAAAATAAGGATATTCCAAGAACTAAAATTCTTCACTGGGAGACGTTACTATGTCTTATTGGAAGCTTCCGATAGTGTTTTTATCCGAAATCGTCAGCAGCAGGTCAGATTCAACAAACGGATATATCGCATCTTATATTCTTGGGCATATGCATGAGCTTCAGGAATGCTCTCTTCGGGAGCTCGCCGGCAAAATCAATGTATCTCCAAGCTCACTTAGCCGTTTCTGCAGAGATATCGGGCTGCATGATTTTATTGAATTAAAAGAATTATCTTCTGATAACAGTTATCAATTCTCGCTTGCATCACCATCACCAGATCTGTCTCTGATTAGGGATGAGTTTACATCTGCTGTCCAAAAAAGCCTGCAAAAGGTATGCAGATCCATCGATATGAGCAAGATCAGAAAACTCTGCTGTGACATTCAGAAATACAATCAGGTAGCTATTTTCGGTGTTTTAAAATCAGAGGGTGTTGCCATGAATCTGCAGGCAGATCTTGTTCTGCAGGGAAAACATGTCGTCACCAAGCTCCCTTACTCCGAGCAGCTTGATTATCTGGAAGGAGCAGACGAGAAAAGCCTGATTGTCATTTTCAGCTTTAAAGGCGTTTATTTTGATTACGGGTTTCCACACGATATGAGAAGGCCTAAAAGCAAACGGCCTAAAATTTATTTTATTACCAGCGATCCCAACTCTGAAGCGGCTCAACAGTATGATGAAGTGATTTGGTTCGAGTCAGATCAGGATCGTTCATCACATCCATATCAGTTGCAGTTGATTGCCGATCTGATTGCGCAAGAATATGGACATCTGTTGCTCGAAGGTTCCAAATAATATTCCATCCGTAAAAAATACTGCCGAAATCCATTTACTCATGTAAGGATCTCGGCAGTTTTTATGAGATTTTCTGTTGGTTTACGGAACGTTAAAATAATTCATTCGTCAGCAGTGAGCTTTTCCAGCTCTTTCAGAATGCTTGCGCTGTTATCCCATGCGGTTGTATTGTCCTTCAGGCTGTTCATCTGCTCCAGCACGCCGGCATCTTCATAAAGCCCCTGATAGGCATCAAAATCTGCTCTGGTTTCTTCCAGTAAAGCCGAAACAGAGGTGACGTTTTCTGCAAAAAGCGTCTTCTCCTCCTGTGTAAGCTTTTCCCAATCCGCGCTGATATCCGCAACAGCATATTGAGATGCGAATGTCAGGACTTTCACCGCAACAGCGGCTCTTTTCAGCGAAGAACCGGCTGTGCCGGGGTAGAGGGTCAGCAGGGGGTCCACCAGCCCGTTATAGATTTCCTCCTGTGTCGGCTTCGGTTCTGCCGGAACAGTCTTTTCTGCTCTGTGGACAGCCATATAGGTAAAAATTGCAGCTCCCAGCAGAAGCGCCGCGGCAATAATCAGAATCATCCATCTCTTTTTCATAAAAGCACCTTTGTCAGGGGATAAATTGCATTACTCCGCCCAGAAAACACGGTTCGGTTTCCGCTCGACCGGTGCGGGAATGTCTCCGTCGATATAGCCGACGGCGCAATGGCCGATGCCTTCCCATTCGCCTTCCACCCCGAGGTCCTTGAGGAGCTTTTGATACTCTTCCGTTTCAAACTCCTGTCTTGCGCGGTGAATCCAGATGCCGCCGAGGCCGAGAGCATGGGTTGCCAGCATCAGGTTTCCCATCACGAGGCTGCCGTCATAAACACGGTTTGGCCAGTCTTTCTTCCCGAGGACGATCAGAATCACCGGTGCACCGTAAAACGGATCCACATCCCCCTTGCCCCAGATGGCGGCATTGTCGCGGGAGATCTTGTCGCGCAGTTCCTTGTTGGTCACAGCGAGGATCATCGTTGCCTGCTTTCCCTGCGCGCTGGCTGCGTAAAGCCCTGTTTCAATGATCTGCTCCAGATCTTCTTTTTTCGGCAGTTCCGGTTTGAACTTCCGGATGCTCCTGCGTTCCAGCATTGCTTTGATTACTTCATTCATCTTGTTTTTCCTCCTATTTTGTTTCCTCTGATTCCTATATTCCGCCGGTTTGCTTAAAATTTATCCTATTGAAAGGAAAAAGTCAAGATCTATACCTGTTTTCAGATGCCTCTTGCGTTATGGTTTAAAATCGGTTCTGCTATCTTCCGGTTGAAGAAGGAGATCAGCGGCCCCATAAAGAAAGCCGTGATGATGGTGCCGATTCCCACAACTTCAAAGATTTGATAGAGTGTAAAGCCTGATACATAACAAAGGCCCGCTCCGAGAAGAACGCACGTCACATCTCCAATGATTCTGCAGACGGAAAAGGGGATTCTGTTCTGCCGTTCCGACCAGATTAAGGTTACCGCATCGTAGGTGGAAACGCCCAGATTTGCCGTGAAATAGAACGAAGACGCCAGGCACATGACAACAACCGCAATCATCAGCAGCACAACTCTCCCGATCAGAGACGGTGAGGGAAGGATTCGTTCAAACAGTTTCTGGGAGTATTCTGCAATGTATCCGAGAAACAGCAGGTTGATCACCGTGGCAAGCCCGATCTTCTTCCGGTCCGCCAGAAGCGACACGACAAGAAGCAGCAGATTGACCATCACGTATAACGTGCCGAAATGGATCGGGATAACCGCGTCGAAGCCGCTCATCAGGCTCTGAAAGGGATCCACCCCGAGAGCTGCATGCTTGAATAATCCCACGCTGATTCCGCAGACGATCACTCCGGCAGCACTCATGAAGATCCGTTTTGTTTTGTTATTCAAAAAATCACATCTTTCTTTTTTTGATATACAGTCACCACGAAAGCGCTCCTGCCGGCTGGCAGGGGCGCTTTCGTCGGAGAGAAAGAGGAAGAAACAGGAGAATCAGTCTGAAGCCCCTTTGTTCTTCTCCGTCTCCATGTATTTGATCATCGCTTCAGCGGCTTCCTTTGCCGTTCTGACAGCGAGAACGACAGAGCGGGAGCCGTGGACAACATCTCCGGCCGCAAAGACGCCCGGGCGAGTGGTCATCTGCTTTCCATCTACCAAAAGCCAACCGCGCTCGTTGGCTTCGAGGCCTTTGGTGGTCTTCACCAGTTTATCCTTGGGCCCCTGACTGACCGCAATAATCGTGCTGTCAGCACGGAAAAGCTCTTCCTGATCATCGTAGCCGATGATGGAGTTATTCTCGTCCAGCAGCGTGTGTTTGAAAACCGGCCCCTCCGGCGTGATACGCTGGATTCCTTTTTCGTAAAAGATTTCTGCGCCGTCCAGTTCCGCGTATTCCCGTTCATTGTCGCTGGCGCGGCAGGAACGGCGGCGTTCAAAGAGCATCACTTTCTGTGCACCGTGGCGATAAGCTGTCCGGGCTACATCCATGGCGACGTTGCCGGTACCGATCACGGCGACCGTTTTGCCCAGATCATGTGCTCCGGGGTTTGCCAGATAAGAGATGCCAAAATGCACATTTGCCAGAGACTCGCCCTGGATTCCGAGACGTGCTGGTCTCCAGGCACCCGTGCCGATGAAAACAGAAGCGTAGCCGTCGCGGAAGAGATCTTCCATAAAGAGGTCACCGCCAAGAACCACATGCGTGCGAATCTGTACGCCCATTTCCAGCAGCTTATCACGGAAGCGATCCAGCAGCGTGTTCGGAAGGCGGTAATCAGGGATGCCGTAACGGAGCATACCGCCGATCATGTTGCGCTCTTCAAAGATGGTAACCCGGTAACCGGCTTTTGCGAGGATGATTGCAACGGTCATGCCTGCAGGGCCGCTTCCGATAACGGCGACGGCTTCTTTCTTTTCCCTCGGCGTGGCAGTGTCCATACGGTCGAGATAAGCATCAGAGATGAATTTTTCGATCTCGTAAAACTGGATCGGGTTCCCTTTTCTGCCCTGAATGCAATGACCCATGCACTGGTTCCCATGGTCGCAGACAATGGAGCAGACGACGGACATCGGATTATTGTTAAAAAGCATCTCGCCCGCTTCCATCAGCTTATTTTCCTTGAAGAGCTGAATGACCGTGGGGATCGGCGTATGGATAGGACAGCCTTCCTGGCACAGCGGTTTTTTACACAGTAAACAGCGGTTTGCCTCCGCTTTGATATGCAGTGCCATAT
>JAFUGY010000091.1 GCA_017469115.1 Oscillospiraceae bacterium | reverse complement strand
GTGCTCGCCGCCGTCAGTGTCAGTCCCATGCCTGCTGCCGCGATCTGGCCGATAAAGATCATGCTGTCCGGATCATTCTGGAACCGGGATACCTGGTCGCCCCGGTCAGTAACGCCGCCCCTGACAACGCCATAGGTCAGTTTTTTCTTCTCCACTATCTGCTGGATGGCATCGAGCTCTGCCCGGAAGCGGGCCATGATCACAAGTTTCTCTCCGGCTGCCACCGCTCCGTCGATGATGTCGGACAGGGCTTCCAGCTTTGCCTTGCTGACCGCATTGACGTTGCCGTCATCATCATTCAGAAATCCGCCGGTTATCTGGGAGAACCGTAAGATCCGGGTCAGCACGTTCGCCGCCGTCACTTCCGATTCTTTCATCTCTGCCCATGACTCCTCTTCGATCTGTGCGTAGAGCTTTGCCGCCGCAGGCTCCAGATCAACCGTCCGGATCTCCTCCGTGATTTCCGGCAGATCGAGGCACTCATCTTTCGTGACCCTGAAGGCAATGGAGTGCAGCTTTTCCAGAAACTCGTCAGTCATGCTCTTTTTGAAGATCGCTTCGTGCTGTTCGTATCCACCCATGTAAAAGAAGTGATTCCGAAACGGGATGAAGCTCTTCCCGAAGATGTCAGGATTTGCAAAGCGGTACTGGCTGAAGATATCCAGTTCCCTGTTCGCCACTGGCGTTCCTGTCAAAAGCAGGCGGTAGCGGGCCTTATCACCCAGCTTGTGCATACCCTTTGATTGAGACGTTCGGCCCTCTTTCAGCTTGTGCCCTTCGTCGGCGATGATCACGTCCGCGTCATATTTCTGCAGCTCCGGAAGTAACCGCCAAGAGCTCTCGTAATTCACCACGATCACCTGCAGCGTCCCGTCATCCTGTAAAGATTCGATCTGCTGGCGTTTCTTGGCTGCCGTACCACTAAGCACGACCAGCTGCACCGGGAAGTTTGCGAACTTAGCAATTTCCTCTTCCCATACTCCGCAGATCGATAACGGGCAGACAACCAGCACGCGGCGGATCTTCTTTATCAGATAGAGATAGCCGCAGATCCCGATCGCCACTAAGGTCTTACCGGTGCCCATCTGCATCAGGAGGGCTGCCCCTGTGGAGCGCACCCTCCCGTCGGTCATGCCGAAGAGCCAGAGCACAAACTGGAAGGCCCGACGCTGGTGATCAAAGGGTGTTACCTTCACCGGCATCTTAATTTCATTTCCAGTCATGGCTGCCTCCCTTAGTCCCTGCCGAAGAGTTTCTTGAAGATGGATTTTCTGTCAGATTTTCTGTCGGCTGTCTTGCCCGGCAGCTCTGCAGGAGCCTTGTCCGTCACAGTAACTTTTTCCTGCGCCGCCGGAACCATCTCTTTTTCCGGTTCCTCGGTTACTGTGCCGTAAGGACAGCCACCGTTCGTGCAACTGATTCCGTTCACGTCCATGATCATCTTCCGCAGGCCCGGGCCGATCCGCTTGTTGATCACCAGTGCATCCACGTTGATCTCATGGAGCGTCGCATCATAAAACCGAATCGGTAGCTTTAACTCCTGCGCGTATTTGATTTCGGTGATCATCTGCTCGGTCACTTCATCAGCACACACGACCACTTTGCCGCTCTTACTCAGCAGGGCCTTTGAGAGAAAGCTCTTCAGCCACTCCTCATCCTCCAGAAAGCTGAACGCGAGAACCGGGCTGACCGGCACATCTTCCATCCGGAAATACCTGCACGCTTTAACGGCTGCATCCATATCGTTCTTCTTTCCCATTCCTGCGGGAGTCATTACATATTTGAATTTCATAATTCTGTCCTTTCTGAGGCAGTGCCTCTATGAATCTTTGTTTCTTTATTCCAAAGCAGAAAACTGAGCCAGAACACTTAAGAGTGCCTGCTTCTCCTTGCCTTCCAGAAACTGCGCAGCTTTCCGGATGGCATCGGATTGCTCCGGTGCAAGGGTTCTACGGTATGGGCGGTACCAAGTGGCCATCTTGATTCCACCACCGTATCTCCCCCGGACAGTCTCAATGGGGTAAGAGAGTGAAAGCTTCTCGACGTCACGACGAATTGTTTTCTCGCCGACATTAAATTCATGTGCCAAATTCTCCACAGTGTCTTCCCTGCGGAGAACCAGTGCATCAAGAATTGCCTGACGCCGCTCAATCGCTTTCACATCTCTCACCCCCTTTCTGCCTTGATGGCTGTAATGTAATGGTTAAACCGGACACTTTTTGACCGGTTTAAAAAAGTTTTTTCAGTTTTTTCTTCACTTACCCCAATCCGAATAATCGGGAATGCAAGTAGTGATTTATAAAAAACTGAGGACTTTTTATGCTGATAGCTTACAGAAAAAGAAAAAGCCCAACATCCGGGCAAAGCGGTGCAATACGATGTAAAATCTGCACGCCTTTTCGGATGCTGGGCAAAAAAAATAGGCCACCCCTTTCGGAGTGGCCCGCATCAGTACTTCATATTATTCTGTATATCCTTCGATCAGTCCGTATCTACCATCACCAACTGTCCGGGTGAAGTGGATTAATCTGGCATTTTTATAGTCAATTGTTGGTATCGTGTTCTCCAGAACAATCGTTTGCCTGTCTGTTTCATGGTCTACCATGTATTGGAACAAAGCCCCGCGCATGCTGTCTGACGTAATCTCTGTACCAATATCCTCGCCACGCTCTTTCAATGAAAGAATTGGGGAGTCCATTACCAACAGATGCGTCTTGTGCAGATTGAACTGATTCATCAGTTCCTGCACAGCCAATGCAACTACTGTATTAAGGAATGCTCGGAATCCCTGCCCCTGTGTCATCTTCTCGCTTCCGTTGACAACTACATCACAAAGATCCTCGTCAAACCTTGAGCCGACGTAATTCTCGTATTTGCATTTTTCGAGTATCTCTGTCAGCAGTTTTTCCATCGGTTTTTGCAGCTCTTCACGAATCCTTGCACGTACATCAAAATTCAAAGCGAGATCTCCGTCTTCATTATTCAGCTTAAGAAGCTGATCATTTAAGACTTCAGTGTAATACTTAACCAT
>JAFUGY010000090.1 GCA_017469115.1 Oscillospiraceae bacterium | reverse complement strand
GGTGCCGAAGTGGCCGATGGTGCCGGCATAGCATCCGGCATAGGGGCCCTCGGTATAGACGGTGCCGAGCGCTTCCGTTGCATCTTCCACAACGGTGAGATGATAGGTACTTGCAACAGCCATGATGGCTTCCATATCCGCCATATTGCCGAAAACATGGACGACCACAACGGCTTTGACGGGTTTGCCCTTCCAGGTGAGCACTTCGCCGTTGAACGAACACTCCACTTCACAGAAAGAGCGCAGCTTCAAGGGATCCATGCAGAAGGAATCGTCACAATCGATAAAGACGGGAGTGGCAAACTGATATTTGACCGGGTTGACGGCTGCAATAAACGTCAGCGAAGGGACGAGGACGACATCACCCGGCTGCACGCCGGCTTCCACCATGGAGAGGTGAAGGGCCGAAGTGCCGCTCTGGCAGGCGGCCACGTTGGGAACGTTCAGGAAAGAGGCAAGATCCTTTTCCAGACGGGTGATGTAAGCACCCCCGGTGGAAACCCAGCCCTGATCGAGGGCATCATTGACGTAAGCTTTTTCATTCCCCTCAAAATTAGGGATGGCAAGCGGAATAAAATGATCCATATGGTTCAGCCTTTCTTTTTTGACTTTTTCCAGAAGAAATAGACCGCAATCAGCATCCAGGCAACTGCAAGAGAGGTCAGCAGGACAACGGACGTCTTCGGCAGAGGACCCAACTCCTGCCGGGAGGAAGCGGAAGCACCGGTGCCATCCAGATTGAGGTGATAGAGCGAGACCATATCGGAAAAGAGCTTTTCATAATAGGCATCGTTCACGGTTTCTTTCCGGCGGATGGATTTGGTGACGTTTTCAATCATCTGCCCGGCGGCATCCCGCAGGGATGTGGAGCCGTTGAACACCGGCGTCACGAAGGTTTCTTCGGTGTGGGCCAGCAGCAGCTGAGAGGCGAGAATTTTAATGTCGTAATGCGTATCCCCATCCTCCCCGATGCGGGCGAGATAATCCTGATATTCCGTCGACTGCTGTGCCTTTTGGGTAACCGGCACATAGCCTTCGGTTTCGGCATAGGCAATCTGCACCTCGTTGGACAGGAGATACTGCAGGAAAAGCCAGGATGCAATAACTTCCTGCCTGTCCTGCTTGTTGAAGAGGCACACGGAAGGGCCCTGGGAGATCATGCGCGGATGGGAGGGATCGAACTGCGGGATCGGCATCACAACGGTTTCAAAGTCTACCACTTTATCGGCACTGATGTCAAGCAAGGGGGCTTTGGAACCCATCCAGGTGGAACCCGCGGTGGAGTCCACGGCAAAAACACACTGCCCCGCATTGAGGAAGTTGGCGGGATAACTGGAAATTTTAAAGGTGGAGAAGGAGCCCTTGCGGACATGGTCTGCAATCGTCTGCAGGAGCGACTTTGTGGTATCGTTGAAGATTTCGATTTTGCCGCTCGGGTCGGAATAACCGGCACCCTTCTGGGCAAGCATCTGAATCATCATATTGTCGGTGGATTTGTAGAGGAAAGGGATCATGACCTTCTGGCCGTTGAGAAGATAGGTGCCGTCGGCATCCTTTTTGGCAGCGGCATCGGAAACTTCCCAGACAAAGTCCCACGTCAGGACATCCGGCAGCGTATAGCCAAGCTTTTCCACAAAGGTCTTGTTGATGTAGCAGGCTTCGGTGGAACGCATATAGGGCAGGGCATAAATCTGCCCGCCGATGCTGCACTCCTGCAGAAATTCCGGCACAATTTCGTCTTTGGTGGGGGCATCAAAGCGCACTTCACTGCCGCCGAGACCGAAGCGGGAATCAATCATGAGATCGTCCAGCGGGACGACGACATCACTGCCCGTGAGGTAGGTGGCTATATGATCCGGATAGGTGATGCAGACGTTGGGCGTGGTATCGGTGGCGATGTTGGTGATGACGTCATTATAAATGCGGCCGTAATCGGTATAGAGGCGCATGGTAACCGTGATGTTGGGGTAAAGGGCTTCGAAGTCACGGATCGCTTTTTCATAAATCGCCGTCTGGACTTTGTTGGTGTCGTTTTTCGCCCAGAAGGTAATGTTGAACTGCCTGGAGGCATCCAGAGATTCCGGCAAGAGGAAGGCGGAGCGGTTCCGGGAACCGTGACAGCCCGGAAGAAAAACAGCGCTCAGAAGAAGCAGAAGCAACAGAGCGGCGGAAACTCCTCTGCGGTGTTTGCAGGGAAACTTCATCCCTTCGTCCCCCCTCTCGAAACACCTTCCATAATCTTTTTATGGAAGATCAGGAAAAGCACAATCAACGGAACGGAAATGACGACAACCGCTGCCATCATGGCGGGAATATTCTCGCGCCCGAAGCCGTTTTCGCGAATCTCCTGGATGCCGTTGGAGACAAGAAAGTACTTTTCATTATCCGTGATCAGACGCGGCCAGACATAGGAATTCCAGCATTCGATGACTTTGAGGATGGTAATGGTGATAATCGTGGGACGGGAGATGGGGATCATCACGCGGAGGAGATATTTGAAATCGGATGTGCCGTCGACCTTGGCGGCCTTGTACAGCTCGTCGGGAATCTGTTCAAAATTCTCCTTGAGGAGATAGATGTAAAAAACAGAGGTTACCGACGGCAAAATCAAGCCCCAGAACGTATTACGCATGCCCCAATTGGTGATGGTTTGAAAATTGGTGATGACAACAAGCTCGTTCGGAATCATCATCAGTGAAAGGAACAGGGTGAAAAGCAGATTCTTCCCTTTGAACTCGAGGCGGGAAAAGGCAAACGCTGCCGGAATAATAACCAGAAGCATCAGCGCGGTGGTGGCAAGGGTAAAGATGATGGTGTTGGTAAAATACCGGCCGAGAGGAACGGCAGTAAATGCATCCAGATAATTCTGCAGCGTGGGATGCAGGGTGAAAAAGCTTGGGATATATTCCCCGTTATAGGAGCTGTAGCTTTTCACGGAGGTCAGGAGCATCCAGTAAAACGGGAAGAGAACCATAAGCGCCCAGACGGTTAAAAACAGATAAAGAAAGGTTTTGCCGATTTTCTCACGCCGTTTGGCGGCACGTGCAACGGCATCAAACCGGTTTTCGGATGTTGTTTGCATGGCGGGCACCTCACGTTCTCACATTCCTGCCGCTGACGAGCAGGTTGATGCAGGTGATGGTCAGGACGATGGCAAAGAGGATGATGGCGGCCGAGGAAGCATAGGAGGGATAACCGCCGCTGTTGCCGTAGAGCATATCATAAACATAACCCACAATGGTGTTCATGCCAGCGGCATTTAAATCGGTGCCGAAAAGGGCCACTTCATCGCTGTAGGCCTTGAACGCTCCGATAAAGCCGGTGATGATCAGATAGAACACCATGGGAGAGATCATCGGGAGGGTGATGCGGGTGAAGATGCGCCACTTCGGCGTGGCGTCGATGCGGGCAGCACGATAATAATCCGGATTGACGGAGGCGAGCGCACTGGTGAGAATCAGGATTTTAAAGGGCAGCACAACCCAGACGGTGTAAAAACACATCACAAACATTTTTGCCCAGTAGGGGCCTTCGATAAAATCAACGGTATTCCCGCCGAAAAAGCGGATCAGGAGATTCACCAGCCCGTCGGAATACGCTGTTTTCTTAAACAGAATCATAAAAACGAGGCCGACTGCCAAGGTATTGGTGACGTAAGGGAGGAAAAAGACCGTCTGATACAGATCCCGCAGCTTTTTGATGGAGGTAAGCGCCAGGGAGATCAGCAGAGCAAAGCCGGTGGAGAGAGGCACCGTGATGATGACGAGAATAAACGTATTTTTGACTGCCTGCAGAAAGTAAGGATCATGCAGGACGTAGGAATAGTTATACAGACCGGTGCCGAAATAAGACTGGGAAGCGGAGTTATATCCCTCCTCAAAGGAATAGACAAACACGTCAAACAGCGGATACACCATGAAAAAGCCGAGGAAAAGAACCGCCGGCAACAGATAAAGCCAGGCT
>JAFUGY010000089.1 GCA_017469115.1 Oscillospiraceae bacterium | reverse complement strand
CACGGTTTCCCGTGGTTAAATCTATTGATGCTTTCTTAGCTCTCAAAAGAATTTCAGAGTCTCTCGACTCTTTTTCAAGTTCCCTTTTTCTGGTGCTTATTTGCATAAGCTTTCTTACATTGTTCAATTTTCAAGGTGCAGGACTCTTTCTCTTGCTGACCCCTCTCGGCGACAGCTTGGTTAATATACCACAGCCGTCGCCCCTTGTCAACACTTTTTTTCAATTTTTTTGAAAAAAATTTTAAGGCTTTTATTCTATCTGTATTTTGTGCTTTTCTCTATCAGTGAATTACAAGATACATCATATAGTGAAAAAAGGGACGGAATTCTCCCGCCCCTTCCTTCTCTTTTTTGAAATCAAAAACCTATTTTTATTTCGCCATGGTGTCGACTTCCTGACGGAGTTTTGCAACAAACTCATCAAGCGGCATCGCCCCGAGATCCACTCCGGAACGGGTACGCACGGAGACACAGCCGGACTCTTTTTCTTTATCACCGACGACGAGCATATACGGCATCTTCTTTAACTGTGCCTCGCGAATCTTATATCCGATCTTCTCGTTGCGCAGGTCAGACTCCACGCGGAAGCCGAGATCATTGAGCTTTGCGGTTACTTCTTCCGCATAGTCATTTACTCGATCGGTAATCGGCATGACAACAGCCTGCACAGGAGAAAGCCAGACCGGGAATGCTCCGGCAAAATGCTCGGTAATTACGCCGATGAAGCGTTAAATGGAACCAAACACCCCGCGATGGATCATCACCGGGCAGTGCTTTTCGCCATCCGCTCCGACATATTCCAGATTAAAGCGGCCGGGAAGCTGATAGTCAAGCTGTATTGTACCACACTGCCAGGTTCTTCCAAGAGAATCTTCAATATGGAAGTCAAGCTTCGGGCCGTAGAATGCTCCGTCACCGGGGTTGATGACATATGTCTTCCCGATGCTGGTAAGGGCATTTGCCAGGGCGTTGGTCGCGATATCCCAATCTTCCACGGTGCCGATATGGTCTTCTGGCATGGTAGAGAGCTCGATGGTATACGGAAGGCCGAAAACAGAATACACTTCATCGAAGAGTTTTACAATGCGGACAACTTCGTCAGTGATCTGCTCTTTTGCCAGAAGGATATGCGCATCATCCTGTGTGAAGCAGCGGACACGGAACATCCCGTGGAGAGCGCCGGAAAGCTCATGACGGTGAACAATACCAAGCTCGGCACAGCGCATCGGGAGATCTTTATAGGAATGCGGCTCAAGATCATAAACCAGAATCGTACCCGGGCAGTTCATGGGTTTGATAGCAAAATCTTCCCCATCGATGACAGTGGTGTACATATTATCTTTATAATGATCCCAATGCCCGGACGTCTCCCAAAGGGAACGCTTCATAATCTGTGGGGTCATGATTTCCACATAATCCCACTTCTTATGAACGCGACGCCAGTAATCAATCAGCGTATTGCGCAGGACCATGCCTTTCGGCAGATAGAACGGGAATCCGGGTGCTTCATCGCGGAAAGCAAAGAGACCGAGCTCACGGCCGAGTTTACGGTGGTCACGACGTTTGGCTTCTTCGATCCGCTCAAGATAAGCGTCCAGCTCTTCCTTTTTGGGGAATGCTATCCCATAGATACGCTGGAGCGTCTGACGGTTGGAATCACCACGCCAGTAGGCGGCGTTGCAAGCCGTCAGCTTAATGGCATTGCCTTTAATGCGGCCGGTGGAATCCAGGTGCGGACCGGCACAGAGGTCGGTAAACTCACCCTGACGGTAAAAACTGATGGGAACATCATCCGGCAGATCATTGATGAGCTCTACTTTATAAGGCTCTTCACGTTCTTCCATAAAGCGGATTGCTTCTTCACGAGGAAGCTCAAAACGTTCCAGCTTCAGCTTTTCTTTGCAGATCTTCCGCATTTCGGCTTCAATCTTCTCCATAATTTCAGGAGTAAAGGGAAACGGAGAATCCATATCGTAGTAGAAGCCATTGTCAATCGACGGCCCGATCGCGAGCTTGACTTCGGGATACAGGCGTTTTACAGCCTGTGCGAGGACATGAGAACAGGTATGCCAGTAAGTGCGGCGGTATTCCTCATTCTCAAAGGTAAATTTGTTTTCATTTTCTGCCATTATTCATCCCTCCAAAAAAAAACACCCTCAGCAATTGCCAAGGGTGCGCAAAATATGCACACGGTTCCACCTTGTGTTTCACTCATTCATGCGTTGACGCACGCCATACGGGAAGGCATTTCCTCCTTCCGGCTCGGGAGCGGTCGCACATCTGCTACAGCACGGGGCAGTTTTCAGCCAAGGCTGCCCTCTCTGGACGGCTATCGACAGAGACGTTCTCCTTCACAGCTTTTCCTTTAAAGTGCAGCCATCATAGCACTTCCAAAGATTTTTGTCAACAAAATCTATCATTTTATCTTTCATTCGTGCAAATTCTCTTCTCGGATACTTCCTCGAGGAAACGGCAGAGGCCATCGGGCCAGGGTTCTGACGGGTCAAACCCGGTGCTGCCAAGCGTGATGAGTTTGTTCGTTCCATGGTAATCACTGCCGGCTGTCACATACAAATCATACCGGGCGGCAAAAGAGAGGATCTCCTGAGAAAGTTTTTTCGAAAAGCCGGAATAGAAGCCTTCCAACCCCTGGAGGCCGAATTCCAGAAGATGGCGGATACGTTTGTCCATCTCCTCGCCGAGAATCAGCTGATCTCCATCGCCGTAAGACGGGTGCGCCAGCACCGGGATACCACCGGAAGCGAGAATGGCCTGAATGGCCTGTTCCGGACGAAGAAATTCGTTCGGGAAGCGGATGCGATTGATATATTCTTTGATGGCCTGTTCCTTGGTTTCGGCATAGCCGTACTGCACCATGAGATTGGCGATGTGAGGCTTGCCGGGATTATCCTGCGCAAGAAGATGCTGCAAATCTTCTTCCGAAAAGACAAAACCGAATTCCGATTTGAGAAAATCAAGTCGAGCCATCACTTTTTTCATACGGAGCTGATGGCTGGTGCGCACAAGAGCATGAATCGGTTCGGCATCGAGATCATACCCATAGCCGAGGATATGGTACATCCCGTTTTCGTCCTTACAGGAAAACTCCGCCCCCGACAGGAATGAAGGGATACCCTCCCGCCTCAGGTCGCGGATCATCAGACAGCCTTTGATGGCGTCATGATCCGTCACCGAAAAGAGGGTGAAACCGGCTTCCTTCACTTTGGCGAACAGCTCTTCGGGCGTGTCCGTGCCATCGGAAACATTGGTGTGAATATGAAGATCAATCGTACTGGGATGAAACAAAAGAAAGCTCCTTTGCAGATTATTCCTGATGTACTTTGGGCTGATGGTATTCCAGACCCTGATCGAAGCGGACTTTTTCGGGGGGTAGCTCGAGAAGCTCCGGATGGTCGAGATAACGACGCATATCCGAGAAGAAGCGAGCATAGTGAGCACCGGAGCAAACCCGCTCATCCGCCGTAATGCCGATAGGCAGGTAACGCTTCATGCGGGCTTTGCCGTCTTCGACCACGGCCACCTTCTCCGTCATGCCCATACCGAGAAACAGGCCAACATTGCCCCAGTTGTACAGATGATGATTCACATCATGCAGGCCGATGGAGGCTGTGTTGGTGATGTACATGCCGACATAAAACGGAAGCTCTTCGATCAGAATACCGGGCGCAAGGCCGTAGCGATCGAGCACACGGACAAATCCGACAACGCAGGTTGCCAGACCCGGCACGCCAAAAAGCGCACTGAGCAACCTGTCGGTAAAGCTGGCGGGCTGGTCTCCCCTGTTGGCCGCGACGGAGGCTACCATGCGGTCACGCACATCATAGATGGTGTCCGTCAGATCAAACTTGATTTTTACGACCGACTCGCCTTCATCAGCATCCCCGGGATTTTTGAGGATGGTGAAGGCTGCAGAGCAGTTATTCCGGGCAAAGAGCTGTTTGTTCATGATGAACCGGTTGACCTCAGGGTTGCGGCTGATAGCCCGGACATAGGCTGCCACGACGATCTGCATATGGGTTATCTGCTGGTTTTTCTCCGTTTTCTGCTGCCGGATGTATCGCGCCAGATTCTCCATATCCACCCTGTGCTTCAAAAACACCTGTGCGTCACAACGCATCGGCATCACATAAGGTGTAATCTGCATGACCGGATCAATGCCTTTTATTCTGCGCCCGTCGGCCCGCCTGCCAAACATACTTTTACCGCCTTTATTTGGATTTCTCTTTTCCGTCTACACGTCAGAGAACGTTAACTCTATCAAATGAATGATATAGTATTGTATCACAGATTTGCTCTTTCAACAAGAGTTATTGACTTTTCTTTTCCGAGCGCGTAAACTATTGGTGTATAATCAACCAACGCGGATGGCAGAGGACTGCCTGTGAGGAGGAGATCGCATGGAAGTGAGAGAAAACCTGATTCAGCTGTGCCAGAAGATCAACGGCGGGCACTACAAAATCACGCCGGACTGTGCGGAATACAAGCTCTTTGAGCAATGGATTACGGACGAGCAGATCAGCGTGATGCTGGCAATGACCGATATGAAACCATCGTTTGTGCCACTGATTGCGAAGAAAGCGAAAATGCCTGTAAAACGGACGCGCGAAGTACTGCGGGAAATCACGGAAATCGGGCTTGTTGTTCAGGTTGTGGTACCCAAGGTGGGGCTGGAGATTTATCTGCTGCCGCCTTATACCCCCGGGATTTTTGAATTTTTACTGATCAACGAAAAGTTTTGTCTGGCTCATCTGGAGATTGCCTATGCCTTCCACGGGCATGCGACAACCAGCCAGATTGAACACGCGCCGAACACCCCGATGGGGGCCGGCATTATGCGCGTGATCCCGGTGGAAAGCGCGATCCCGGCCGGGACAGAGCAGATTGACAATGAGCGCGTCAGCAAATATATTGAAGACAATGACGGTCATCTGAGTGTGACACCCTGCCAGTGCAGACGCGTGCGCAGATTAATGGGCGAAGGAAGCGGTGATCTGGACGAAGGTCTCTGCATCTTTATGGGACATGTGGCAGATATGTTCAACCGCACCGGAAAAGGAAAACCGGTTTCTGTTGCGGAAGCCAAAGCACTGGTTCAGAAATGCGATGAGCGCGGATGTGTGCACCAGATCACAACCCTGCACAAAGGTGAGACTTTTGCCGTTTGCAACTGCATGCCGGAAAGCTGCCTCGCGCTGGGTGTTTCGCAGTATTACAACACGCCTGACACCTCAAGGAGCAACTACGTCGCCGAGATTGATCAAGAGAAATGCGTTGCCTGCGGGCAGTGCACAGACCGGTGCGCCAACAATGCCATCCAGATGGGACAGAAACTCTGCGCCATCAACGCCATTGAGCACAAAAGGATGGAGCTTCCGGACGATGTGGAATGAACGCCTGATCACTGGAATCCGGAGCACAGAACCAACCGGGAGTATATCGCCCCGGAAGGCACCGCCCCCTGCAAAACGGCCTGCCCTGCCCATATTGCCGTGCAGGGTTATCTGAAGCTCGCCGCACAGGGCAGGTATCTGGATGCCCTGGAGCTCATCAAGAAGGAAAACCCCTTCCCTGCGGTTTGCGGACGCGTATGCAACCGGAAGTGCGAAGATGAATGCACGAGAGCTCAGATCGACAACGCAGTAGCGATTGATGAAGTAAAGAAGTTTATTGCCGACAGAGAGCTTGACCGTGACACAAGATTTGTGCCGAAGAAGCTGTATGATTTCAGCGATAAAAAAATAGCCGTCATCGGGGCGGGACCTGCCGGACTCAGCTGCGCTTATTACCTGGCGGCTGACAACTATAAGGTAACCGTTTTCGAAAAGAACGACCAGCCCGGCGGCATGCTGCGGTACGGCATCCCGAACTTCCGGCTGGAGAAACCGGTGTTGGACGCTGAGATTGACGTGCTGAAGGAGCTGGGAGTAATCTTCCGCTGCGGCGTGGAGGTTGGAAAGGACGTGACCATCCAGCAGCTCCGGGAACAGGGGTTTGACGCTTTTTATCTCGGAATCGGTGCGCAAAAATCGGCATCTCTCGGGATCCCGGGAGAAGAGCTGACCGGCGTACAGGGCGGAATTGACTTTTTACGGGAAGTAAATGCAGGTGCAAAGCCGAACCTCGGCAAGAAAGTTGTGGTAATCGGCGGAGGAAATGTGGCAATGGATGTTGCCCGCACCGCCGTTCGCCTCGGAGCGGACGTAACGGTTGCCTACCGGAGAAAAGAGAGCGACATGCCGGCAGACCCCGCAGAAGTGGCCGAAGCGAAAGAAGAGGGCGTGAAATTCCTCTTCGAACACAAACCTGTTGAAATCGAAGGGAAAAACGGGAAAGTCAGTGCCCTTGTTTGTGAAGACGGCAAAAAGGTGAAATGTGATGCGATTCTGGCAGCAATCGGCCAGCGGATCGACCTCGGCGGGCTGGATCTCGGCGAGCTCCAGGTTGATGAAAAAGGCCGGGTTCTTGCGGACGGATTTACTTATCAGACCGCACAGAAGGACATTTTCGTCGGCGGAGATGCTTACACCGGGCCGAAATTTGCCATTGATGCCATTGCGCAGGGAAAACAGGGCGCCATTTCGATCCACCGGTTTGTGCATGAAGGCCAGAGCCTTACCATCGGACGCGACCGGCTGACCTATCACGCCTTCGATAAAGAGAATGTAAACTTTGACACGGTCAAACGGATATGTGACAAAGCAGAGCGGCAGATCCCTGAAAAGGACATGGTAAAGGCTGTGACCTTCCGCGATGACAGAAAGACCTTTACCGAAGAGCAGCTGAAGAAGGAAACCGCGCGGTGCCTTGGCTGCGGCGCTTCGTTTGTTGACCCGAACAAGTGCCTTGGCTGCGGCGTATGCACCACACGCTGCAAATTCGACGCCATTCATCTGCGCAAGCGCACCAACGTGGAAAGCATTGAATACTTTGACCGCCCGAAGGTATTGCCGCAGTTTATTGCTGAGCGGCAGCGGAAGATTGAGATCAGGAAAATGAGGCAGTCATAATTGATAAGAGTCTGCTTCTTTCCGTCGTTCTTTCTGCGATGCAAGCTGCTCGCGAGACACTATTGAACCTCGATTTCAGCGCTCAGACGCGAGCTTCATGAGATTCTGATCAGTTAATTCACAAAAAAAGATCCATCTGTTACCGGAAACGATAGCAGATGGATCTTTTCTATTCAGTAGAGACGAGGTTGAGCGAGGACGCCGTCGTCATAACGGAAGATCTCGCGGATGCGCCGGTACGGCTCGGTAAACGTGCCGCCGTTGAAGCCCTCGGTATAACGCCAATGACCGTTCAAAGAGCCCAGGCCGAGATAGGTTTTGTCAAAATCCATTTCAACGCCGGGAAGAAGGCTGCGGAAGATTTCCGCTTCCTTTATCATATCGAGATTATCATTGCGCATATTGGGCGCATAGAAGCGCTTGAGGTTTTTGCATTCCGTCAGGCTGTGGAGGCAGGAGATATCCGAAACCATCAGATCCCCCACATTGAGATGTTCCAGATTTTTCAACTCGCAAATCGGGGAAAGATCGGTAAGGCGGAAGCACTCACAGCACTCAAAGTACTTCAGGTTTTTACAGCTTGCAACGTGGGAAATATCCTCAAAGTCACTGCAGGCAATGATGAGGACCTCCAGATCGGGCATATAGTCGAGAAAACTCAGGTCCGTCATGGCAGAGTGGCCGATATCAAGATTTTTCACTTTGGTGCAGTACTTCAGAGCAGAACAGGTTTCATCCCGCAGATCAACAGAAGCCCAGATGGTTTCAATGTCCGTCATGCAGGAAAAAGGCGGGAAGTAAACACGCCATACGACCTCGGTATTGGGGAAGTCATCCCGAAGAGCGGCACAAGCCTCATCCGAAGTTTCGCACCTGTCAAAGGAGAGATAGGAGAGATGACGGAGATATGGGAGGAGCTTCCGGAATTGGGAAAGGCCCGCATCGCCGATCGGCGTGTTCAGATATTCCAGGCGCTCTGTTGTGAGCGTATTCAACGGCTGACCGAAGACGTCAAAGGTACATTCGATCTCGACATTGGGCAGAGCTGAAGCAAAGGCCACATAATCATCCGCAGTGAAGCCGGAAGAGTCCCGGATCGTCAACCGGCTGAGATTGGGGAGCGATGACAAGGCGGGAATCACGGTGGAAAAGTCGGATGGGCGGAGATTTAAGGTGAGGGCAGAAGTATCCCAAGGATAAGAATTGCCGAGAATGAAAACCGGAGAAGGGGTAGGAGAAGGCGTAGGGGCAGGGGTAGGCGCTGCATCCGCCTCTGCCGAGGGGAACACCTCGCCCACACCTTTCGCTGTTTTGCCTGTCAGGAACGGGAGCTGCAGCGCACAGGAGGTGAAAAGCAGGCAAAGCGCAAGAAGCGCAGCGACTGCGGCACATTTTTTCAGGAAACTCATTATGCCTGTTCGTTTTCCTGCGCGATGGCAATTTTGACGATACGGCTGGTGCCGAGGCGGGTTGCGCCGAGACGCATAAACTCTTCGGCATCGGCAAGAGAAGAAATGCCGCCGGCGGCTTTCACCTGCACGGTTTCGGGGCAATGAGCGCGCATGAGCTTCACGTCTTCAAAGGTTGCACCGCCCTTCGAGAAGCCGGTGGATGTTTTGATGAAATCAGCACCAGATTCGGAAACGATTTCGCAAAGTTTGATCTTTTCTTCTTCGGTGAGGAGGCAGCACTCGATGATGACTTTTAGGAGAGAGCCTTCGGTAGCTTTCCGGACTGCGACGATGTCGGCAAGGACATCATCCCAGCAGCCGTCTTTCACCATGGAGAGATTAATCACCATATCAATTTCATCGGCACCGTTGCTGACCGCATCGGCAGCCTCAAAAGCTTTGGATGCAGTTGTGCTGTAACCATTGGGGAAGCCGATGACCGTGCAGATTTTCAGCTGATCGCCGACATAGCGCTTGGCTCCTGCGACATGGCAGGGAGGAATGCAGACAGAGGCGCAGTGATATTTGATGGCCTGATCGCAAAGCGTACGGATTTCGGCAGAGGTGCAATCGGTGCGGAGAAGGGTGTGGTCGCAGATGGAGAGGATGGAAGAAAGAGTGATTTCTGACATAATGACCTCCTAAGTAGTAATTAATAATTTGTAGTTAGTAATTGCGGTGTTTGAAATACGTTTTCGTCGTTCTGAGTGCATTGCATGCTGCTCGCGAGACGACATGGAACCTCGATTTTGGTGCTCCATCGCGAGCTTAATTAAAGGAAAAGACTAAAAGAACATGTAGCTGTTGGGCTTCATTGCGGAGGTTGGAATATTCATACGTAATTTATTGAACTTCTGTAAGAATCTGATTTTCAGCAACAGAGAGGGTTACCGATGAGGCCGGGGTGGCGGGGTTGGCCGCAGTGAAAGAGATGACGGCTTCGGCGGCAGGGTCTTCAATTTCTTTTTGAATCAAACGCCGAAGATTCCGCGCGCCGTAGGTGACAGAATATCCTTTCTGAACCAGCCAGGCGGGGACCTCTTCCGACCAGGTAAGAGCAATATTACGAGCAGAAAGGGCTTCCTGCAGTTCCTGCAGCATGAGGACGGCGATGGAAGCGAAGTTCTCTTCGGTGAGCTGATTGAAGCAGATAATCTCATCCACGCGATTCATGAACTCGGGACGAAGGAACTCGGAGAGAGCTTTCAGGCTGCGGTCCTTTGAGAGATCGCTGATGGAGCCGCCGAATCCGATACCACCGGATTTGGAAGTGCTGCCGGCATTCGTCGTCATGATGATGATGGTGTTTTCAAAATTGACCGTGCGCCCTTGTGCATCTGTGATGCGGCCGTCATCCAGAATCTGGAGGAGAATGTTCATCACATCGGGATGTGCTTTTTCTATTTCGTCAAAGAGCACGACCGAATAGGGCTTACGGCGAATCTTTTCCGTGAGCTGACCGGCCTCATCATAGCCGACATAGCCCGGAGGCGACCCGATAATGCGGGAAACGGCAAACTTTTCCATGAACTCGGACATATCGAGCCGAATCAGGGATTCGGGAGAATCAAAGAGATCGGCTGCAAGACGCTTGACCAGCTCCGTTTTGCCAACGCCCGTGCTCCCGGTGAAGATAAAGCTGACGGGCTTCCGCTTTGCTTTCAGGCCGACTCTGCTGCGTTTAATGGCAGAACAGACTGCATCAACCGCTTCATCCTGCCCGATGATATGCTGTTTCAATCTGGCATTCATGCCGGCAAGATGCTCAAGCTCCCCTTCCTTGATGCTGGAGGCAGGAATTTTGGTCCAGAGCTCGATGATACGGGCGAGATTGTCGATGGTGAGGACCGGGCGCCCAACGGATTCCAGCTCTGCGCGTTCCTGATCGAGCTGGATTTCTTTGGTGCGCAGCTCGGCAATGCGGGCATAGCGCTTGTCCAGATATTCCTGAGAATTTTCCACATCATCAGGGATTGCCTCGGTCATGAGGGCGTTTCGCTCGAAGCGAACATTTTCGAGATCACGGTTGACCACCATGCTGCGGGAGATGTTTTTGTCCTTCAGGTTGACATCGGAACATGCTTCGTCCAGCAGGTCAATGGCTTTATCCGGCAGATAACGGTCGGTAATATAGCGCTCGCTCAGCGTAACGGCATAGCGGCACATTTCTTTGGGGATTGTCACCCCATGGAATTCCTCATAATAGTGGGCAATGCCTTCCATGATCTTGACACTGTCTTCAATGGAAGGTTCTTCCACGGTGACCGGCTGGAAGCGCCGCTCAAGAGCAGAATCTTTTTCGATGTGCTTGCGGTACTCATTAAAAGTGGTAGCCCCGATGACCTGTATTTCGCCGCGGGACAGCGCAGGCTTCAGGATATTGGCTGCATTCATGCTGCCTCCGGCATCTCCAGCCCCGACGATGGTGTGAATCTCGTCGATGACGAGAATGATATTGCCAAGACGACGGATTTCTTCGATGAGGCCCTTCATTCGGCTCTCAAACTGGCCGCGAAACTGGGTGCCCGCGACGAGGGAGGTCAAATCCAGAAGGAAGACCTGCTTTTCCTGCAGTTTCAAGGGAACATTCCCCATGGCGATGCGCTGCGCAAGCCCCTCGGCAATGGCCGTTTTGCCAACGCCGGGATTCCCGATCAGGCAGGGATTATTCTTCTGGCGGCGGTTGAGAATCTGAATGACCCGTTCCAGCTCTTCTTCCCGGCCGATCATTGCATCGAGCTTGCCTTCGGCAGCACGCGTGGTGAGATCGATACAATAATTATCGAGATATTTGTGTTTCGGCTGGCGTGAGGCATCCTTGGGAGATTTGGGTGCGTTTTCTGCTTTGGCATCCTGCTTCTGGTCACCGCCACGGGCAAGATTGCCAAACAGGCGGCCGAAAAACGGGAAGGTTGCTGTTTTTCCTTCCTCTTCGGGGGAAGAATCTTCCTGAGAATCGGCTTCGCCCTCCATTCCGTTCAGAAAATTCATCGCCTCACCGGTGAT
>JAFUGY010000088.1 GCA_017469115.1 Oscillospiraceae bacterium | reverse complement strand
TGATTGTTGAAAAATCACGCTATTTTTTCAATGTCTTTTTTTGGAGTATCCATTTCCTTTGCTTTCCGTTTGGACAGTCTTTTTACTTTCTATGTTTTGCACAAATTGCTTCTGTTTGCTCTATAAAGACTGAATAGTTACTGTGATTTTATTATATCTGTTTGGGTAAATTAGTCAAGTTTGATTTCAAATTCAGCAGAGAATGCATACTGCACCAAACAAAATCCATAAAAACGAGAAAAAGGTTGCATAAAGCCACTGAAAAGCGTATACTGAATGCATAATTATGTAGGAGCGTGACGTCGGTTATGCCAAGAAACAAAAACATCCGCAAGGTTCTCGTGATCGGCTCCGGCCCGATTGTCATCGGCCAGGCGGCCGAATTTGACTATGCCGGGGCGCAGGCCTGCCGCGTGCTGCAGCAGGAAGGAATTGAAACCGTATTGGTCAACTCCAACCCTGCCACCATCATGACGGATAAAAAGCTTGCCGACGCCATCTATCTGGAACCTCTCACACAGGAGACGCTCCGGAGAATTATCGAAAAAGAACGGCCTGACGGACTTTTGGCCGGCCTCGGCGGGCAGACGGGGTTGACGCTTGCCATGCAGCTCAGCCGCAGCGGCACGTTGGCTCGTTACGGCGTGAAGCTTCTGGGGTCGGACATCGAAGCGATTGAGCGTGCAGAGGACAGGGAACGGTTTCGCGACACCCTGCAGGAGATGGGGCAGCCGGTCATCCCGTCCGCGACAGCGAATACAGAGGAGCAGGCTGTTGCCATTGCAAAGAAAATCGGCTATCCTGTCATCATCCGCCCGGCTTATACCCTGGGGGGATCAGGCGGCGGAATTGCCCAAAATGAAGCGGAACTCTTACCGATTGTCCACAACGGTCTTGCCCTCTCACCGATTACGCAGGTGCTGGTGGAAAAGTGCGTTTCCGGATGGAAAGAGATCGAGTTTGAAACCATGCGGGATTCGGCAGGGAATGTGATTGCTGTCTGCTCCATGGAAAATGTGGACCCTGTCGGGATCCATACGGGAGATTCCATTGTTGTTGCCCCGGCTCTGACGCTGGCAGACAAGGAATACCAGATGCTGCGTTCCGCCGCGCTGGACATTATTACCGCACTCGGGATTGTCGGCGGCTGCAACTGCCAGTTTGCTTTGAACCCGGACAGTTTTGAATATGCGGTGATTGAGGTAAATCCCCGCGTATCGCGGTCTTCTGCTCTTGCTTCGAAAGCGACGGGATACCCGATTGCAAAAATCAGCACCCGCCTTGCCCTCGGCTATACGCTGGACGAGATTGCCAACGATATTACCGGAAAAACCTGTGCCTGTTTTGAGCCAACGCTGGACTATGTTGTTGTCAAGGTGCCGAAGTGGCCCTTTGACAAATTCCCGGATGCCAGCCGTGTTCTGGGCACGCAGATGAAAGCGACCGGTGAAGTGATGGCGATTGCCCCCAATTTCGAGCTGGCGATGGCAAAGGCTCTGCGCGGTGTGGGCAGCCCGATGACGGCGGGAGACTGGCATATCCCTGATGACAGGCGGATCTACTCGATTTTGGATGCCCTGAAAAACGGCACGAGTGTGGACGAAATCCACGAAGGTACAAAGATTGACCGCTGGTTTCTTTCCAAGCTGAAAAAGATGGCGTTTCTCCCGAAACCCGACAGGGAAGAAGCGATTCCTTATAAAATGGTGGATACCTGTGCTGCTGAGTTTGATGCGCAGACGCCTTACTTCTATGCCGGGCTCCCGGGAGATGAGTGTGAAGCCCGCACCTTCCATCACTCCGGAAAGCCGGTGATTCTCGTGCTCGGTTCGGGTCCGATACGCATCGGGCAGGGGATTGAGTTTGACTACAGCTCCGTTCACTGTGTGTGGACGCTTCGCGAAATGGGCTATGACGTCGTGATGGTCAACAACAATCCGGAGACTGTTTCTACCGACTATGATACGGCCGACCGCCTGTATTTTGAGCCGCTCACACCGGAAGATGTCTGGGGAGTCATCCAGGTAGAGCATCCTGTGGGGGTGGTGGTTGCCTTCGGTGGGCAGACGGCCATTTCCCTCACGGCGTTTCTCGCCGGCAAAGGCATCCCGATTCTCGGCACTTCTGCCGATGGCATTGACCTGGCGGAAGACCGTGCCCGGTTCGATGCCCTTCTTGAACGCTTTGGTATCCGCAGGCCTCGGGGGCACGGCGTCAATTCTCTGGAGGAGGCGCTGGATGCTGCGGATGAGCTGGGATATCCTGTCCTCCTCCGGCCGAGCTATGTGATCGGCGGGCAAAATATGTGCATTTCCCGCAACCGCGAGACGACGGAGCGCTATATGCGCAACATTCTCTCCGGTGGGATTGAAAACCCCGTGCTGGTGGATCAGTATCTCCCGGGAATTGAGCTGGAAGTGGATGTGATATCCGACGGCGAGGATGTGCTGATTCCCGGTATTATGGAGCATATTGAACGCGCCGGTGTTCACAGCGGTGACTCGATTGCCGTCTATCCGCCCTATAATCTTTCCGACAAATTCCTGCGCAGGATCTGTGAGGTTTCGGAAAAGCTTGCGCTTGCCCTGGGAACGAAAGGCCTTGTGAATATCCAGTATCTGATCTACAACGATGAGCTGTATGTGATCGAAGTCAATCCGCGGGCTTCCCGCACGATTCCATATATCTCCAAGGTGACGAATGTGCCCATGGTGGATCTTGCTGCCCATGTGATGCTGGGAGAGAGGCTGAAGGATCTCGGCTGCGGAACCGGGCTTTGCTCCGTGCCGCCGTATTATGCCGTCAAGGTGCCGGTATTTTCTTTTGAAAAACTCAGTGATGCCAACTCTATCCTCGGTCCGGAAATGAAGTCGACCGGTGAAGTGCTGGGCATCGGCCGCACTTTGGCAGAAGCCATGTACAAGGGGCTGACAGCAGCGGGCTTCCATCTGAACCTGCAATCCGTTCTCCTGAGCGTAGAGACGCAGGATATTCCGGAAAGCCTTTCCCTCGCAAGGCGCTTCCATGAGCTGGGCTTGAAGCTCTATGCAACCGAAGAGACCGCCGAGGCGATCCGAAGCGCCGGCCTCCCCGTGACGAAAACGGACAGCCTGACGCTGGACGGAATCTCCCTGATCGTCTATACCGGTGCCGTAAAAGACGGCACCATGGGGGACTATATTGCCCTTCACCGCTGTGCCATGCAGCAGGGCATCCCCTGCCTCACGTCAACGGACACTGCCAATGCCCTGGCGGACAGCATTGCCTCCCGGTATACCCAGAGCAATACCGAGCTTGTCAATCTCAATGACATGCGCCCCTGGCGGCGTGAAGTGGCGTTCACCAAGATGCAGAGCTGCGGCAATGACTATCTGTTTATTGAGAATTTTGATGACGAGATCTCCTGTCCGGAATCCCTTTGCGTCTCGCTCTGTCAGCCGCATTACGGCATCGGAGCCGACGGCATTGTGCTGATGGAGCGGTCACGCATTGCCGATGTGCGCATGCGCTCTTTCAACCGCGACGGCAGCGAAGGCAAAATGGCCGGGAACAACATCCGCTGTGTGGCCAAATACATGTATGACAAGGGCTATCTCCGCAAGGAAAATATCTCGGTGGAGACGGGCAGCGGCATCCGCCGTCTGCGCCTCTATGCACGGGACGGGGCTGTCAGTTCCGTGACCGCGGATATGGGGAAAGCTTTGCTGGAAGCCTCCGCCGTTCCGGTTGTTACGGATCTGCCCTGCCTGATCAACAGCCCGATGGAAATCGGCGGAAAGCAGTGGCAGGTTACCTGTGTGTCCATGGGCAATCCTCACTGTGTGATCTTCCACAATGCAATCGAGAATCTGGATCTCTCCGTCATCGGCCCGCAGTTTGAGTTCGCTTCCTGCTTCCCGGAGCGGGTGAACACTGAGTTTGTCCGTGTTGTGAACCGGACGACGCTTCGCATGCGCGTCTGGGAGCGGGGCAACGGCGAAACCCTTGCCTGCGGCACGGGAGCCTGCGCTGCAGTTGTGGCAGCGGCAGAAAACGGCTTTTGCGAGAAAGGTGCCGACGTGCATGTTTATCTCCCCGGCGGGGAGTTGATTGTCAACTATACCGACGAGCGCGTCACCCTGACCGGCAGCGCCGAAAAGGTTTTTGAGGGGCGCTTTACTTACTGAATCAAACAGAAAAATGTTCTTGCTCTTATCGCAAAGAAGAAGAAATCACGGCAATTGACTGTTGCCGTGGTTCTTTTTTTGTGGTAAGCTAAAGGCAAGAAGAAAGGAGGATCGGAAAGCATGAAAATCACGTTTATCGGAGCCCTCCACGAGGTGACGGGAAGCTGCACGCTTCTCGAAGTGAACGGAAAGAACTACCTGGTTGATTGCGGCATGGAGCAGGGGAGAGATGTGTTTGAAAACATACCGATCCCTGTCAGCATGGGAGAGATTGAAGGCGTGTTTCTCACCCATGCCCATATCGACCACTCCGGGATGCTCCCCAAACTGTATAAAGACGGCTATCGAGGTCCCATTTATGCTACGGGAGCCACCTGTGACCTGTGTGCGATTATGCTGGCGGATTCTGCTCACATTCAGGAATCGGAAGCAGAATGGAAAAGCCGTAAGTCAAAAAGAGCGGGCGAGAGCACAATCGAGCCAATCTACACATTGGAGGATGCCGAGGGCACGCTTACCCTGTTCCGCAGGTTTGAATACAACGAGCGCAAAACCGTTAACGAAGGGGTTGAGGTTCGTTTTGTCGATGCGGGGCATCTCCTCGGGTCAGCCAGCATTGAGCTGTGGCTGACGGAAGCGGGGGAGACACGCAAAATCGTCTTCAGCGGGGATATCGGCAACATCAACCAGCCCATCATCAAAGATCCCGTGCCCGTTACCGAGGCAGATTATGTGGTGATGGAATCCACCTACGGCAACCGCCTGCATGAAAATCAGGGGAACCCCCTCAACACGGTGACGGAACTTGCCAACATCATTCAGCGTACGCTGGACCGCGGCGGCAATCTGGTGATTCCTTCCTTCGCTGTCGGGCGCACGCAGGAGATGCTCTTTGCCATCCGCGAAATCAAGGAAAAGGGCTGGGTTCACGGGCACGATGGGTTCCCCGTCTATGTCGACAGCCCGCTGGCTACGGAGGCCACCGGTATTTTTCTCCAGTGCGACCGGTCGTATTTCGATGACGAAATGCTTGCCGTTCTAAACCGGGGCATCAATCCTATCTGGTTTGACGGGATTGAGCTTTCCCAGTCGCTGGAGGATTCCAAAGCCATCAACGAAAACCAGCAGCCGAAAGTCATTTTGTCTGCCAGCGGAATGTGTGATGCGGGCCGAATCCGCCATCATCTCAAGCACAACCTCTGGAAGGCCCAGAATACCGTTCTGTTCGTGGGCTATCAGGCAGAGGGGACGCTCGGCCGGCAGCTGCAGGATGGGGTGAAAACCGTCACCCTTTTCAATGAGAAGATTGCCGTCAATGCCGAAATCTGTACTCTTCACGGTACCAGCGGGCATGCCGATCAGAATGGACTGATCCAATGGATTTCTGCTTATGAAAAAAAGCCGCAGCTTGTTTTCATCAACCACGGAGATGATGAATCCTGCCTGTTCTTCCGCGATCTGCTTCGCAGCGAGTACGGTTTTCAGGCGGAAGCACCCTACAGCGGCACACAGTATGATCTGCTCACCGGCCGGATGACGGTTTATACCGAGGGCAAACGGATTGAAAAGAAGGTCGTTCCGGGCGGGGATGCCCGTGCCGTTGCGGCATACAACAGCCTTGTGGAAGCAGCGCAGGCTCTGCTGGCTCTTGCCAAAAACTGCCGCGGGCGTGCCAACAAGGATCTTGCAAAGTTTACCTCGCAGATTCGCTCCCTGATCGAAAAATGGCAGTGATTGCCGGGGCAGCGATTCTGCCGGCATAAAAAAGGAAGAGATAATAAAATACACAAACAGGAGGATGATGCAACATGCTCATCAAAAAAACCATGGACGGCAACGAGGCTGCCGCATACGCAAGCTATGCGTTTACCGAAGTTGCCACAATTTACCCCATCACTCCGTCCAGCCCGATGGCCAACCATGTCGACAGCTGGGCAGCCCACGGCAAAAAGAACCTCTTCGGCCAGCCGGTTCAGCTGGTAGAACTCCAGAGTGAAGCCGGCGCCTGCGGTGCCATGCACGGCGCACTGGAAACCGGCTCTCTCGCCTCTACCTACACGGCTTCTCAGGGCCTCATGCTGATGATCCCTCCGATGTACCGCATTGCCGGTTCCATGCTGCCGGGCGTCATGCACGTTGCCGCAAGAACCCTTGCCACGCATTCCATTTCCATTTTCGGTGACCACTCCGATGCCATGGCCTGCCGGCAGACGGGCTTTGCGCAGATTGCTTCCGCCAGCGTGCAGGAGTGTATGGACCTCGGCGCAGTTGCACACCTGAGTGCCATCAAAGGATCCATCCCCTTTATGCACTTTTTCGACGGGTTCCGCACCAGCCATGAAATCCAGAAGATTGATGTGCTGGACTATGAAGACCTTGCGAAAATTGTTGACTGGGATGCCGTAAAACGCTTTAAAGATCACGCGCTCAACTCCGAGCACCCCACCATCCGTTCCACGCTGCAGAATCCTGACACGTTCTTCCAGTCCCGCGAAGCCTGCAACACGGCCTACGATGCTCTACCTGAAATCGTTCAGCAGCAGATGGATGCCATCAATGCCCTCACAGGGAGAAATTACCGCCTCTTCAATTACTACGGTGCACCCGATGCCGAGCGCGTTGTGATCGCGATGGGTTCCGTCTGTGAAACGATGATGGAAGTTGTGGATTACCTGTGCGCCAAAGGCGAAAAGGTCGGTATGATTCAGGTCCACCTCTACAGGCCTTTCTCTGCCAAGCATCTGTTGGCAGCTCTGCCTGCAACCGTGAAATGCATTTCTGTGCTCGACCGTACCAAGGAACCCGGCAGCGCCGGTGAACCGCTCTTTGCCGACGTCTGCACCGCTCTCACGGAGCGCGAAGGCAAAGTGGAAGTCCTCGGTGGGCGTTACGGCCTCTCCTCCAAGGATACCATTCCGGCTCATATCAAAGCGGTGTTCGACAATATGCTCGGTGAGAAGAAGAACCACTTCACGGTCGGCATCAATGACGATGTCACCCACACCTCTCTCCCGGTAGGCGAGAACATCGTCACAGCCGGAAAGAGCATTATTTCCTGCAAATTCTGGGGTCTCGGATCCGACGGTACCGTCGGCGCCAACAAAAACTCCATCAAGATCATCGGCGACAATACCGACCAGTATGCTCAGGCTTACTTTGAGTACGACTCCAAAAAGTCCGGCGGCGTGACCAAGAGCCACCTGCGGTTCGGGCATGAACCGATTCACTCCACCTATTACGTCACGATGGCTGACTTCGTCGCCTGCCATAAGCAGAGCTACATGAAGAGTTTTGACATCGTCTCTGAAATCAAAGAGGGCGGCACCTTCCTGCTCAACACCGATTGGGATATGGCAGGCCTTGAGGAGCATCTGCCCAACCGTGCCAAGCGCATCCTTGCCCAGAAGCACATCCATTTCTACACCATCGATGCAACCGAAATCGCGGCAAAGATCGGCCTCGGCAACCGCACGAACACTGTTTTGCAGTCCGCTTTCTTCAAACTCTCCGGCGTCCTGCCGATTGATGAAGCAGTTGACTATATGAAGAAAGCCATCATCAAAACCTACTCCGCAAAGGGCGACAAGATTGTCAACATGAACTGCGCAGCCGTTGATGCCGGCTTGGACGCGCTCGTGAAGATCGACGTTCCGGAATCCTGGGCAACGCTGCAGGATCAGCCTGTTGCTATTGATCCTACTCTCCCCAAGTATATCCGCGAGATTCAGATTCCCGTCAACAATCAGGCGGGTGACAGCATTCCCGTTTCTGCGTTTATGGATTATGCCGACGGCGTCAGCCCGACGGAGACTTCCAAGTACGAACGCCGCGGCATTGCCGACAACGTTCCGGTATGGATTCCCGAGAACTGCATCGGCTGCAATATGTGTTCCCTTGTCTGCCCGCATGCAGCCATCCGTCCGTTCCTTGTCACGGCTGAGGAAGCAGCAAATGCACCCGAAGGCTGCGTAACGAAAGAAGTGAAGGGCAAGGGTTTTGAAAATTACACCAAGCGCATCCAGGTGGATCCGCTGGACTGCCAGGGCTGCGGCAGCTGCGTAAGTGCCTGCCTTGCCAAGGAAAAGGCACTTGTGATGAAGCCTCTGGAGAGCCAGATGCATGAACAGCCGAACTGGGATTATCTGGTCAATCTGCCCGTCAAGGAAAACCCGATGGACAAGTTCTCCGTCCGGGGCAGCCAGTTCCAGCGCCCGCTTTACGAGTTCAACGGTTCCTGCGCCGGCTGCGGCGAAGCACCTTATATGAAGCTGATGACGCAGCTCTTCGGCGAGCGGATGTACATCGCCGATGCTACCGGCTGCACCTATGTTGTCGGTTCTTCCACACCGGCCTTCCCGTATGCAAAAACCAGCGGCGGGTTCGGCCCGGCTCCTTCCAACTCCCTGTTTGAAAACAATGCCGAGTACAGCCTCGGAATGTGCCTCTCGGTCGACCAGATGCGCCGTCAGGCCAAGGCTCACGCTGCTGCAGCTCTTGCGGTTTCAAAAGATGAAGCCCTCAATACGGCCATTAACAACTGGCTTGAAAAGGGCGATGATCCGGCAGAAACGCGCGCTGTGAGCGATGCTCTCAAGGCAGCCCTTGCCGAGACGAAGGAAGAAAATGCCGATGTGAAGTTCCTGCAGGATCGCACCGATGCTCTTGTAAAGAAGAGCATGTGGATGTACGGCGGCGACGGCTGGGCATATGATATCGGATACGGCGGCCTTGACCATGTGCTTGCTTCCGGCATCGATGTCAACATTGTTGTTGTCGATACCGAAGTGTATTCCAACACGGGCGGGCAGTCCTCCAAGGCTACACCGATCGGTGCCGTAGCGCAGTTTGCCAACGCCGGCAAAGCGACCGCGAAGAAGGATCTCGGACGGATCGCCATGACGTACGGCAATGTGTATGTGGCGCAGGTTGCCATGGGCGCCAACCCCAATCAGCTCATTACCGCCCTGAAAGAGGCAGAAAAGCACAACGGCCCGTCTCTCATCATTGCCTATGCGCCCTGCATCAACCACGGCCTTGTCAACGGCATGGGCAAAGCACAGAATGAGGAAAAGCTCGCTGTTGAATGCGGTTACTGGCCGCTCTGGCGCTACATCCCGGAGAATAAAGAAGAAGGCAAGAACCCCTTCGTGCTCGACAGCAAAGATCCGAACGGCAAACTGCGTGAGTTTATGATGGGCGAAGTCCGCTTCTCCTCCCTCACAAGAACCTTCCCCGAGCGCGCCGAAGTGCTCTTTGCCGAGGCCGAAACCTTCACGGCAAACCGTTACCAACAGTATAAGGAACTCGCAGGAAATGCCTGATCGTACAAAAAGTACCAAGATATAATACAGCCTCTGCCATCCAGCGGAGGCTGTTTCCATAGGGTGTCCTGAAGAATAAAATGGTTGATTTTTTTGCTGCAATGCATACAATAAAAACAATCGGATTAGAATCAGCGAAAGGGGGAGAAACGCCATGCTGAGAGTTTTCCTTGCCGAGGACGAAGTGATTATCCGGGAAGGCCTGCGGGACAGTATACCCTGGGCGGAATGCGGGTTTGAATTTGTCGGAGAGGCTTCCGACGGGGAAACGGCACTGGAAATGGTGCGTAAGCTGAAGCCTGATGTGGTAATTACCGATATCAAAATGCCGTTTATGGACGGTTTGACGTTCAGCAAATATGTCAGTGAAGAGCTGCCGGAAACAAAAATCATCATTATCAGCGGCTATGATGATTTTGAATACGCCAGACGCGCGGTGGAGTTGCATGCCGACCGCTTTTTGCTGAAGCCAATTACCAAAGCAGATATGATCAGCGCACTGAAAAGCACCCGGCAAAGGATAGAGGAAGAGCGCTCCAGGCAGGCTGCTTTTCTCCAGAGGGAAGAACTGGAAGAAGAGTCGCTCTCGGCACTTGAGCTCTCCGGATTTGATCCAACGGTTCTCGGCAGCTTTATCGAATCTGGCCGTGCGGAGGATATTGAATCATTTGTCGACCGTTTTGTCCGCAGTTTGCATGGAGCGGAACAGTCAATGCTGTTTAAGAATTATCTTCTGGTCAGCATTCGCATCAATGCTGCCAATGCGCTGCAGCGATCCGGCATTTCGGGAGAACTGTTTACAGGGATGATTCCGGATCTGCCGCTGGATGATTCCGGAGAGGATCTGAAGGAATATCTGAGTACGGTGCTGAAAAATGTGATAGCCCTCCGGGACAGCGTCTTCCGAAAGCCCGGCGCTGATGTGGTGGAAGATGCATTGCGGTATATCAACGATCACTACTGCAGTGAAGAAATCTCACTCAACACCGCGGCGAAAGCAATCAATGTCAGCCCCAACTATCTCAGTGCTATATTCAGCCAGAAGATGGGAGATTCTTTCATCGAATATCTGACAAAAAAACGAATGGAGCGTGCAAAACAATACCTTCGGGAGACCGATTTGCGGTCCGGTGAAATTGCCCTTGCAGTGGGATACAAAGATCCGCGTTACTTCAGCTATGTTTTCAAACGGACGCAGGGGTGCACCCCCAGTGAATACCGCGCAAGGGAGGCAGTATAAATGGCAGACACAGAGGAAGCCGCTTCTTCTAAAGCGAATAATCCCCAGTCCATTGATGAGAAATTAAAAAGTCTCATCCGGCAGATGTATATTCCCTTTGCGGTTATCTTATTGCTTGTTATCGGGCTGTTTGCCTTGTTTATGGTTCAGTATACACAGGTGAGCAGCAATATTACCACGGCGTCCCGGTTTAATCAGCAGTTCAAGGATGAAGTGGATTTAAAAATGTATACGTTTGTAAGCGGAAGCAGCACGGAGCTGCCGTTTGCCGAGGTGAAGACAGCCGGAGAACTTGCCGAGAAGCTTCTGAAAGTTTCCGGCAACCGGGAGGCACACCGGACGATTCAAAGCGTTCTCAGCCTATGTGATAACCTTTACGACAGCATGATTCAGATCCGCAATACCGTGAGTTATGATGAACGGATGCAGCAGCTTGAATCCAATATTTATATTATCACAAAGCTGATAGAAGAATATATCTATACCTATCTGTACATTGAGGCTGGCGTCCTTGCAGGAGTGAAGAGAACGATCAACATTGTCATCGTGACGGAGCTTTTAGTAGCCGGAACATTGATGTTTCTTCTTTTTCGGCGTACAGCCAGAAAAACCAGGAGCATTTCGGCAGGTATCACGGCGCCGATCAATGAGCTCTATGACCGTGTTGAGGAAATCGGGCGAGGGGATCTGCAGGCAAAGCTGCCAGTGAAGGCGGAGGACGAAATTCTGCAGTCGTTAAGCGACGGAGTTGAGCAGATGGTACAGAAGCTCGATGCACAGATGAAGCTGAACAATGAAGAACAGCTTCGCCTGAGGCATATGGAGTTGGCGCTGATTCAGGCTCAGATCAATCCGCATTTTCTTTATAATACACTCGACGCTATCGTCTGGCTGATTGAGACGGGAAAAACCGAACAGGCAGAAAAAATGATTGTGAGCTTGTCTACCTATTTCCGATCTTTTCTCAGTAACGGAAAAGAGATTATCACACTGGCAGAAGAAGAGCGCCATATCCGTTCTTATCTTGAGATACAACGGGTACGTTATAAAGATATTCTCGATTATCAGATTGACTTTGATTCCACTAACAGCCAGTGCCTGATCCCGAAAATGACGCTTCAGCCTCTGGTGGAAAATGCCATCTATCACGGCATCAAAATGAAACGCGGCGGCGGAACGATTCAGATCTCGGATGAATGTGACGGAAAAACTCTCACCCTGCGCGTAAAGGATACCGGCACCGGAATTCCGGAAGAGACCCTTGCGGAAATCCGTTGCGGGCTTGAAAACGGTGAAAACCTCGGTTTTGGCATTACGGCTGCGTATAAAAGGCTGAAACTTCTGTTCGGAGAGAAGTGCACGTTTGATATCAGCAGTATTTCGGGGCTGGGGACCGAGATTACCATCCGGATTCCCTGGGTGACGGAGATTGGAGAAGAACCGTGAAAAAAACATTTCTATGTCTGATGCTATGCCTTTCCTCCCTTTTTGTCAGCGGATGCTCGCTGTTTTATTCCTCCCGGGAAGAGAAGTATGACGACAGGCTTGTGGTGGTCGGGTTTTCTCAGGTCGGCTCCGAATCCGACTGGAGGCTTGCCAATACCGCCTCTATGGTAGGCGCACTCAGGGAAGAGAATGGTTATCGGCTTTTGTTCGATAATGCCAAACAGAAACAAGAAAACCAGTATCTTGCTATTCGCAATTTCATTCAACAGGATGTTGACTATATTGTGCTTGCTCCCATATCGGAAACGGGATGGGAAAGCGTCCTCCGTGAAGCAAAAACAGCAGGAATTCCGGTGATTGTTGTGGACAGGCAGGTGAGTGTGGAAGACGAGTCACTTTATCAGAGCTGGGTAGGATCTGATTTTTATCAGGAGGGTCGGATGGCTGTCAGCTGGATGGAGGAGACTTTCCCGGAGAATACGAAGACACTCAGAATCCTCCACCTGCAGGGAACGGAGGGTGCTACCGCCCAGATTATGCGAAGCCGCGCCTTGGAAGAAGCGGTCAGCAGGCATGAGAACTGGTCGATTGAAGCTTCTCTCAAAGGAGAGTTTACTGAGGCAAAAGGCTATGAAGTCGTTCGGGATTTTCTGAAAAGCAGTACTGGATTTGACGTGCTTTACAGCGAGAATGATAACATGACGTTTGGGGCTATGCGGGCTCTGGAAGAAGCCGGCATATCCTTCGGAGAAAACGGAGATGTGAAGATTATCTCATTCGATGCCGTGAAAAAGGCGCTGGAACTCTGTCTGGAAGGGAAGATCAACCTCTGCGTGGAATGCAATCCCCTGCACGGGCCCCGCGTTGACCGGCTGATCAAAGCTTATGAAGCGGGAGACTCGCCGCAGAAGTTTTCTTATGTAGAAGAGATCTGCTTTACCTGTGACACCATCACGCAAGATATGGTAGATTCCAGGGAATATTGAATGATAAAGAATCTTGACGAACGGGAAAACGTACGTTATAATAGCCTTTAAAGAAAAGAGGAGGAGAGAAAGATGAATGCAGTAAATGCAACAAATGCAAGGCAAAACTTATATCAGTTGATTGCTGAAGTAAATAGAAACAGCATTCCGATTACGATCACCAACAATCGAGGAAAAAACGCAGTGCTAATAGGGGAAGAAGACTGGAATGCTCTTCAGGAAACGGTATATTTGTGCTCTGTTCCGGGGATGATGGAAAGCATTCTCTCTGAGGATGAATCGGTTTCTGAGCGTGAAATCTATAATCCGGATGAGGAATGGTAAATGTATCTTGTTACGTTATCCAAACAGGCCGGCAAAGATAAAGCCTTGTTAAAAAATGCTGGTTTGGAACAAAAAGCAAAATCGCTCTTAAACCTCTTGATTATTAATCCGTATCAGAATCCGCCCCCTTATGAGAAACTTCTGGGCAGTCTGGACGGATATTTTTCCCGGCGGATCAATCTGCAACATCGTTTGGTATACCGCGTTGATGAAAACATCGATGGACTGATAGATACCAATGGCAATGTGTACGAAGGAATTGTCTATGTAAAAAGGATGTGGACACATTATGAATAACAGAATATGGTGGCTTCCCGAGAGTGCTGACGCAAGATATTAAAATTTTAAACAAAACATATTAAATTTTTCGCTTGACGTTTTTTCCTTTTAGTGGTTGAATAATGTACAAGGACGTTTGTCCAAAAAATAAAAAAGAAAGAGGTAGCAAAAATGAAAAAGTTCCTAGCAATCGTTCTCACGTTGGCGCTGGTTATGGCACTTGGCGCATCTGCTTTTGCAGATGGCATCAAAGTTGGCATTATCAACCTAGATCCGTCCGAGTCTGGCTATCGTCAGGCTAATGTTAAGGATCTGAACGATACCTTCACGGCTGAGAATGGCTATGACGCCACATTTGTGACTGCTCCTACCGCTGATAAACAGCTGGAAGCTGCAAAAGGTTTTATTACTGCTGGTGTGAAGTACATTCTGGTTTCCGCAGCTGAGACAACCGGTTGGGATGAAGTCCTGGAAGAAGCACAGGAAGCCGGTATCCAGGTCTTCCTATTTGACAGAATGATCGATTGTGATCCTAGTCTGTATACAGCAGCTGTTGTCTCTGATATGCGTCAGGAAGGCGAGACTGCTGTTGCATGGCTGGAGAGCTTGGGCCTAGAAGAGTATAAGATCCTGCATATTCAGGGTCAGTTGGGTAGTGCTGCACAGATCGGTCGTAGTGATCCTCTGACGGAGAAGTGCGAAGCAACGGAGAACTGGACAATTGTTCGTGAAGGCACCGGCGGCGATAGCTGGGATCCGAACGAGGCTCGTAAGATCGCTGAGGCTGCTATTGACGGTGGCGAAGAGTTCAATATTGTCTATGCAGAGAATGATGGAATGGCTGATGGTGTTGTCGCTGCACTCGATGCTAAGGGCATCACGCATGGTGTAGAGGGCGATGTTATCGTTATGGGCTTTGACTGCAACAAGTGGGCCCTTGAGAAGCTGCTTGCTGGCGAATGGAACTATGATGGTCAGTGCAGCCCGTTCCAGGCTGGTGTGATTGACGAAATGATTAAGACACTTGAAGCCGGTGGTGCAATTGAAGGTCTCAATGAGCTTAATCAGATTATCTCCGTTGAAAAAGGTTTCGATGCTCGCACCATTACTCAGGAGGATATCGATACCTACGGACTTGGCTGATTTACCTCAGCTTGACACAAAGCATATCATAATATAAATAAACAGCGCGGTGTGAGGTAGTGGAGTAATCCGCAGCCCATACCGCCTTTTTTAGCTAATATCAGATAGGAGATGAACGGATGGAAAACGATATCATTTTAACAATGCGAGGGATCTGTAAGTATTTTCCTGGGGTTAAAGCTCTGGAAAACGTAGATTTTACCTTGCGTAAGGGTAAGATTCACGCACTTATGGGAGAAAACGGTGCAGGAAAGTCAACGCTCATCAAGGTCCTAACCGGTGTCTACCCTATGGATGGGGGAGAGATCTGCATTGAAGGCTATGACAACTCCATCAATATCCGTTCTCCACAGGAAGCTCAGAGCTTTGGGATCAGCACGGTTTATCAGGAAATTACCCTTTGTCCTAATTTGACAGTAGCCGAAAATATGTTCATTGGTCGTACGAGTGGGACTAGAGTAAACTGGAAAGACATGGAAAAACGTGCTGGAGAACTCCTGAATAGTCTCGGTATACCTGCCAGACCAAGACAGCAGCTTGGGAGCTGTTCGTTGGCTGTTCAGCAGATGGTGGCGATTGCCCGTGCAGTGGATACAGACTGCAAGGTTCTGATACTAGATGAACCTACTTCATCTCTCGATGACAAGGAAGTAGCGATGCTCTTCCGCCTGATGAGGGATTTGAAGGAACGAGGCGTTGGCATTATTTTCGTGACTCATTTTCTGGAGCAGGTCTATGAGGTCAGCGATCAGATAACGGTTCTTAGAAATGGTGGTTTGATCGGTGAATACGAGGTTGAGGACCTTCCGCAAGTCAAGTTGGTTGAATTGATGATTGGTAAGGATTTGGCGGATCTATCCAATATCAAAAAAGGCAGCAGTAACGATACTGCCGAAAGAAAAGTCCTGTATGAGGCAGAAGATCTCTCTAGTGTTGAAAGCCGTCCGTTTGATTTTCATATTTCAGAGGGCGAGGTAAACGGTTTTACCGGGCTTCTTGGCTCGGGACGTAGTGAGAGCGTGCGTGCTATCTTTGGAGCTGACAGAGTAACCGGAGGCAAGGTTCGAATTAAGGGAAAGGATGTTCATATTGCCAATCCTCATGACGCCATGAAAAACGGAATCGGCTATCTTCCTGAAGATCGGAAACGAGATGGAATTATTGCCGACCTTTCAGTAAGAGAAAATATTAATCTGGCGTTGCAGGTAATGAGAGGTTTCTTTCGTCCGATGTCAAAGGCGCAGATGAGAAAATTTGCCGATGAATACATCGATGCACTGCAAATCAAGACAGCCTCTCAGGATACACCAATTAAGTCTCTCTCCGGAGGAAACCAGCAGAAGGTGATACTTGCCCGTTGGTTACTGACGCACCCTGATTATTTGATTCTGGATGAGCCAACTCGAGGCATCGATATCGGTACCAAACTTGAGATTCAGAAGCTGGTTCTGAAGTTGGCAGAGGAGGGTATGAGTGTAACCTTTATTTCTTCAGAGATTGAAGAGATGTTGCGTACTTGCTCGCGCCTGATTGTTATGCGCGACCGTAAAATAGTGGGAGAACTTACGGGTGATGAACTGACTCAAGCCCGTGTAATGAAAACCATCGCAGGAGGTGAGCATGGAGATGAATAAGCTGAAAAAAACTTCTGGCAGCTTTGGCCAGTTGCTTGTTCCACTGGTGGCACTGGGAATTTTAATTATCTTTAATCTTTTCCGGGATATCGGTTTTTTCTCAATCGGCATGAAAGTCAACAATAGCGGTAATATCGTGCTGACGGGTAACTTAATTAGTATCATCGACAGTGCGAGTGAGCTGGCAATCATTGCCATGGGCATGACGATGGTGACAGCTGCCTGCGGTGGACAGGATATCTCTGTTGGTGCTGTTGGTGCTATTTCCGGAGCTGTTTTTGTCAAAGTCCTGCAGGCTGCGGGGAGCATCAGTATAGGTAGTGTCATTATTGGGATTCTCCTCTGCTGTTTAGCAACAATTCTGTTTACGCTTTTTAACGGTACATTAGTTGCCGCGTTTAAGATCCAACCGATGATCGCTACGCTTATTCTATATTCCTGTGGCCGTTCGATTGCTTACTGGATCAATGGAGATGCTACACCTCAGCTTAACAGTCCCATTATCAGTTCTCTTGGTATGACAATCCCGGGAATTCCGGTTCCAACGCCGATTTTTGCGGTACTCTTTGTTGGTTTGGTGTTTTTCCTTGTATTCCGTTTTTCTAGCTTAAGCCTTTATACGCAGTCAGTAGGTATCAACAAAGGTGCCGCTCGTCTGAACGGAATAAACCCCACTGCAGTACAGCTTTTGAGTTTTGTCCTCTTGGGTGTTTGCGTGTCTGTTGCCGGGGTTATTGGTGTTTGCCGTCTCGGACAGCTCAACCACAAAACACTGCTGGTTGATATTGAGATGGATGCAATTTTGGCTGTTGCAATCGGAGGAAATAATCTTGGAGGCGGACGTTTTAAACTCAGCGGGAGCATTCTTGGTGCTTATATTATACAGATGCTTACTACAACCCTTTATGCCATGAAAGTTGCGCCTGTCAACGTGAAGGCATACAAAGCGATTGTGATTATTATAATCGTGGTGGCAGGGTCACCAGTTGTGAAGAGTCAACTGACTGCGCTGATGAACAGGTTACGGTCAGGACGTTCTCAATCAGCAGTTCAGAGGGAGGTGTGATATCTGTCGGAAGAGAGAAGAAGCCTTAGACAACGTAAGGAACCGCTGACAGATGCTCAGTTGTTGATGGTAATCAGTATTGGTATCTTTTTCGCTATGTATTTGATAGCTATGCTTACGCTGGGTGGTGGCTTCTTAAAGGCTCAGCAAATCTTTGATCTTCTCAATGACAATGCTGCCCTTATAATCATTGCTTGCAGTTTAACGGTCGTTATGATTGGCGGTGGAATCAATATCAGCGTCGGTGGCGTTATTGGGCTGACCGTTATGAGTTGTGCACTGTTCCTAAACAGCAACGAGATTGGAAATAGCTTTATCTGTATATTGTTAACGTTTCTGTTGGCACTGGGGATAGGGTTAATATTTGGAGTTATGGAGGGTTTTCTGGTCAGTTATCTGGAAATCCAGCCTTTTATTGTAACTTTGGCTGGGATGTTTCTCGCTCGTGGATTGACGACAATCCTGTCAGTTAATCCGGTGAAGGTAACACATGAAGGTTTTCTATCTCTGGTCAAGACTAAGCTGAAGATCTCATGGCTTGGTTATATAGCCCAAAATGGAAATCTTATCCCTGCTAAAATCGAAATTGGAGCAATTGTTGCGGTTGCAGTTGTGATACTGATGGCGCTAATGCTTCGTTATATCAGGCTTGGTAGAAACATCTATGCTCTTGGAGGCAACCGCCAGAGTGCATTAATGTTGGGAATCAATGTGAAACGCACCTGCTTTTCCAGCTATGTAGTCAGTGGATTGCTAAGCGGCTTAGCTGGCTTTGTGTTCCTAATGCATAAACCTGCTGGAAACGCAAGTGTAGCTATGCGTAGTGAAATGGATGCAATTGCTGCATCTATCATCGGTGGTACTCTGTTAACCGGTGGCGTTGGAAATGTGGTAGGTTCCTTCTTCGGCGCTATGATTCTTGCTACAATCCAGAAAATCATTGCTCTCAGTCCGCTTAATGCTTCTTGGTGGCAAGAAATGGCAAATGGCGCTATGTTGGGCTTTTTTATCATGCTTCAGAGTGTTGTCCTTTCTGTGCGGAGTAAGAGAAGACGCAATTCGTCTTCGGAGAATCCGAAAAATAAGAAAGGATCTAGGCAAAGTTCAGAAGAACCAAAAAAACAGACAACAGCATTATAAAATGAAAGGCTCGGCCGTTTGGCCGAGCCTTTCTGATGAAGAAAGTGGATTTTACTTTAATGTTTTGACTGCAGTGCGCTCCACTTCGAATGCATTCTTATAGCGGGAGAGGAAAGCATCGAACCCGGCAACTTCAATCTCATCTGCCATCAGCGTAGAGGATGCTGCATCGGCAAATACTTTGTTGTCGAGATAATCCTCAAGGGCTTCACCGTCCTCTTTCCACAGCATATATGCGCTCAACAGTGCCATGCCGTAGGGGCCGCCTTCTCCGGCGGTTTCCATGACGGAAACCGGAGCTGAAACAGCAGCCGAAAGGATTCGCTGGCCTACACCCGGCGTCTTGAAGAAGCCACCGTGACCGTACAGTTTATCAACGGGGATATTTTCTTCGGTTCTCAGAATATCCAGCCCGATTTTCAGCGTGGCGAGAGCAGAGAGCAGATGTGTGCGCATGAAGTTGGCCAGCGTAAAGCTGCAGCCCGGTACTCGTGCAAACACAGGTCTGCCTTCATCCAAAGCCGTAACGCCTTCCCCGGAGAAGTAGTTATAGCTGAGCAGACCGCCGCAGTCCGGATCGCCTTCCAGTGCCTTGCGGAAAAGCTTGGTAAAGAGGTCGCCCTTGTTGACCTCAGCGCCGATCATCTCTGCAAATTCCGAGAAGAGATTGACCCATGCGTTGATATCGGATGTGCAGTTGGCGCAGTGCACCATTGCCACCGGTTTTCCGGCAGGAGTCGTCACCATGTTGATTTCACGGTGTACACCGAGCTCATGGTCTGCCACCAGCATCGCAAAGTCTGACGTGCCGGCAGAAACGTTGCCGGTTCTCTCCCGCACCGAGTTGGTGGCCGTCATGCCCGTGCCGGCGTCGCCTTCACAGGGGGCAAAGGGAATGCCTGCTTTCAGATCGCCTGCCGGATCGAGGAAAGCAGCGCCCGCTTCCGTAAGGCTTCCGGCGTGTGTGCCGGCAACGAGAACCTTCGGCAAAATGTCTCTCAGTTTCCAGGGCATTCCTTTGGAGGCGGCAAGAGTATCAAACTTCTCCACCATGCCCTGGTTATAGTCAAGCGTTGTGCTGTCAATCGGGAACATACCGGAGGCTTCTCCGATGCCCATAACATGCTCGCCGGTCAACAGCGTATGAATATAGCCTGCAAGAGTGGTGAGGCGGGCAATGTCCTTCACATGGCTCTCTCCGTTCAGAATTGCCTGATAGAGGTGGGCGATGCTCCAGCGCTGGGGGATGGCAAAGCCGAACAGCTCTGTCAGCTCATCGGCAGCCTGTCCGGTGATGGTGTTGCGCCAGGTGCGGAATTCGGCAAGCTGCTTTCCGACCTTGTCAAAGGGCAGATAGCCGTGCATCATGCCGGAGATGCCGATTGCACCGAAGGTATCCGGAGCACAACCGAATTTCTTCTGAATATCCTGCTTCAGATCGGCATAGCAGGTTTGAATGCCGGTATGTACGGTGTCAAGAGCATAAGTCCAGATCCCGTCGACCAGCTGGTTTTCCCACTCGAAGCTGCCGGAAGCGATCGGTATATGCTTTTCATCCAACAGCACTGCCTTGATTCTGGTAGAGCCGAACTCAATGCCCAGAACGGTTTTTGTAAAGTCCATAACAGATTTCTCCTTCTGATAGTATGATATTGGTTCAGGTTTTCTGTTATTTATTGTACTACAGAAACAGTAGAAGTTCAACAAATTTTGCGAGGCTGCTTTTCTGCTGTTTTGCAGAAAAAAGCAGAAGGTTTCAGGCCTTCTGCTTTTCTTCATGATATTCCTGCTCGGTGTTGACATTCCAGATGGCGGATTTGTCTTTGCTACCGGTGCGGATGCACTTGACGGCTTCAAACGATGTCATCATGGAATGGTCCAGGTTGTTATAACGGTGCTGCCCGTTTCTTCCGACACAGTAGAGGTTTTCGATGGTGTCGAGATATTCCCGCAGGGTATCGATTTCGGCGTAGGTATCAAAGTAGGCCGGGTAGGCTTTTTTCACCCGTTCCATATGGGTGTCCAGCACATCGCTTCGATCCTGAATCAGGCCGATTTTCAGCATTTCTTCAATGCCGAGCCTGGAAAACTGCTCCTCATTCTGATTCCAGAAATCGTCTCCTTCATTGCAGAAGTACTCAAGCCCGACCCATACGGTGTGGTCGATATCTTTCACCAAATAGGGAGACCAGTTGTTGTAAATCTGAAACCTGCCCATCTTGACGTTCCGGTCCTGTACGTATACCCAGCAGTCGGGGACGATATTGCCGATGGTCGTCAGATTCGTTTTGTTTACCAGATTCAGTTTTTTCACGAGGACGCCCAACGTCATATAATCCCGGTAGGGGAGCCCCTTTGCAATGCGGGCAGGTTCGGAAGGCACATCGTTCATCCCTCCGATCAGATCCTTGATCGGCATGGAAGAGACAAACGCATCCGCCTCCACGGTGTGCTTTTCCCCGTCTTTTTCATAGGTGGCAGAGACCAGGCGGTTTCCTTCCTTGTGAAAACCGGTGACGCAGGCATGATATTCGATATGCCCGCCGAGCTCTTCCACCTTCTTGCCGACGACCTCCCAGAGTTCCCCCGGCCCGAGCTTCGGATATTTGAATTCCTCAATCAGAGAGGTATTCACTTCACGGTTGCGTACATGAAAAACCTTGCCGAATACATCTTTGATAATGCCGATTACTGAGAGGCCTTTGGTGCGCTGCGCACCCCAGGAAGCATCAATTTCGCTCGGATGGCGTCCCCACAGATTTTCGGTATAGTATTCGAAAAACATGGAATAGAGCTGACGCCCGAAGCTGTTGATATAAAAGTTTTCCAGGTTATCTTCCGGCAGTTTGTGCAGCATGGATCCGAGATAACTGAAACCACATTTCATGGTTGTGGCGAAGCCCATGTTTTTGAAGGTCTCCGGTTTCAGAGAAATCGGATAGTCGTAGAATTTGCCGTCAAAAAAGATTCGGGAAACTCTTCTGCGTTTCAGCATGACAACATCCGTCTTTTCAGGATCAGGCCCGTTCGGCGCAAGCTCAGGGGAACGGTGAAGGACGATGTCGTCATAGGAAGGCGAGCCTTGCATCGGCATCATTTTTTCCCACCAGTCATTTACTTCCGGAACTTTGGAGAAAAACCGGTGCCCGCCCATATCCATACGGTTTCCGTGATATTCCACTGTTCTGGAGATACCGCCCAAAATGCCGGATTCCTCCAGCACGATTACCTCCGTTTTTTCACTGCCGGTCAGCAATTCATAAGCGGCTGTCAGCCCGGCAGGGCCGCCGCCGATGACGACGATTTTTTTCATGAGCAGAAAATCTCCTGTTAAAGATAAAAGGTAAAAGGGAATCTGCCGCCGGATTGCGTGCGGCAATTCATACAGTGTTTCCTCAGGGGAGCCGATAAAACCAGTAGTTCTCTTCCAGCGGATTTTGCTTGTCCATGCAGTAGAGCAGTTCCGGCCCGTCTTCTTCTGTCAGCTTGGAAGAAGAGAGGTAATAAAGCGTTTGCGCATCGGGAAAGCGATTGTGAGCCGCCTGAGCAATCTCTTCCATTCCGAGAGGAGAATACACAGCACCCCATACGTGGAGTTTGTAGTTCTCACCGGTATCCACACTCCAGAAAGTGATATCTTTTCGATCACTGTCGACATAGGCATAAACTGACGGAATCAGGTAATTTTCACGCACAACGATGATGCCGTTTTCTTCCACAGAGTTGTCGATCATTTCCGCAGTAGGGAGGCTGCCTGAAAATGCATCCGTGATCTCATATTTGGCAGCATTGATCCATTTCTCATACGTCAAAAGCAGAGCAAGCGCGAGGATCAGCGCACCGACAGCCCTGACAGCCCGGTTCGAGACAGAAGAATAAAGCGTCCACACCAGGAAAAGCAGAATCAAAAAATAGCAGACCGTCATATGATAGCCGCCGCGATAGACAAACAACCTGACACCCAGCGAGAATCCGAGCCCGCAGATTCCGACGATAGCAATGCCACCGAACTGCTTCCATTATTTTTTTGCTGTTACAACCAGCAACAGGGCAAGAAACAGAAGAAAGAAAACCAGCAGCAGCACGGCTTTCCCGGTAACTGACCCGAGCTGTACTTCACAGACGTAATGCCCCCAGACGGTCTCTTCCAGGTCATTGATGCTTTCAATGAGCTTGTTGTAGCTGATATCCATCCGCTTGAGAACGGATCCCGCCGAGGCATCCACAAAAACCGGGGCATCTTTTCTGGGCAGCAATTCGTAAACGGTGAACAACGCACTCGCGGAAGGAATCGCGAGCCCCCATAAAATCCGATTCAGGCGCGGCTTTTTTCTGCACCATTGCACAAACAGTTCCAGCACAAGTCCGCCGGCAAAGCCCGCCAGAATGATGTGTGACTGAAAAAGCAAAGCGATCAGACAACCGTAAAGAATCGGCTTTTCCGTACGCCTTGGCCAGAGACAGGCAAGCAAAATGATCAGGAGGGTGATGACGCAGTAGGTTCTCGGCATGACGGGGGAGTTATAGCAAAAAGCAAAGCTGAAAAGCGTAATCACCTTCAACGCATCCCCAAAAGGCGCAAGGTAGAGAAACAGCGCTGCGGATATCCCCATGAAGACAAGGCTGATCACACCGAAATACCGGTATGACATCCCCAGATTTGCAAAAGGCCGAATGATCAGAAACCACAGGCAGGGATGACCTTCAATGCTCAAATCGGCAAACAGCTCTGAAAGAGAGGTGTTTTTGGCAATCGTCCATGCCTGGGCTTCGTCACGAAAAGCCTCGTGATGAAGGATGAGGAATAGGTGAAGCGAAAGATAAAGCACTACCAGAACAGCATAGAAAAAATGCCTCCGAAATTGCTTTTTGTTGTCCATAAGCTTCACCTCCTCATAGTTTTCCTTAGAATTCCTAAAACAATATACTACCATTGACAATCTACTTTGTCAATTTACAAAAGTCGGTATTTTCTTTGTAAAAAAGAAGAAAAACGTGAAAAAAACTGTTGACATTTCGCAGCGCCGTGCTTATAATAACAAAGCTAAAAAGAAGCAGGCTCGGTGTCCGCCGTCCTCACCTGGCAGCAATCGGCTCGTCCAGGTCAACAGGAGACAGCTGTGATATGGCTGTATTGTTGCGCGCGGATGCTATGCTTCCGTGCATTTTGTTTTTCCGGAGGTGTTTGAAATCGCAAACGATACTCATCAAATCAATGAGGAAATCCTTGACAGTGAAATCCGCCTGATCAGTGAAGACGGCGAGCAGCTCGGCATCATGTCTGCCGAGGAAGCGCTGAAGATCGCTGAGGAGCACGAGATGGATCTCGTCAAAATCGCGCCCAATTCCAACCCGCCTGTTTGCCGGATTATGGACTATGGAAAGTTCCGTTTCGAGCAGACGAAGAAAGAAAAAGAAGCAAAGAAAAACCAGCATATCATCGACATCAAGGAAATCCGTATGGGCCCCAGCATCGGGGAGAATGACTTTAATACCAAACTGAAAAACGGTATGAAGTTTCTCACGGATGGCGACAGGCTGAAGGTTTCCGTCCGGTTTCGCGGCAGGGAAATGGCCCACACCGAAATCGGCGAAGTTCTGCTGAAAGACTTTGCAGAAAAATGCGCGGAAATTGCTACGCTTGATAAGGCACCCAAGCTTGAGGGCAGGAATATGACGATTTTCCTTTCTCCCAAGCCTGTAACGCCGCCCAAAAAGCCTGCAAAACCCAAGCAGCCGAAGCAGCAGGAAGCTCCGGCAACTGAAAAAGCTGAATAATATTTTTAGGAGGAGTATTCAATTATGCCGAAACTTAAAACTCACAGCGGCGCTAAGAAGAGATTTAATCTCACAAAGACCGGCAAGGTAAAACGCGCCCACGCTTTCAAGAGCCATATCCTCACCAAGAAGGATACCAAGCGTTGCCGCCGTCTGCGCAGTGAAGCTTACGCTGACGTCACCAATGTTGCAACCATCAAGAAAATGATCCCTTACAAATAAGGGTAGACGGTATATAGGAGGAATATTTTATGGCAAGAGTAAAAGGCGCAATGATGACCCGCAAGCGCAGAAATAAAGTTCTGGGTCTCGCAAAAGGTTACTGGGGAAATAAGTCTCGCCATTTCAAGATGGCAAATGAACAGTTGATGAAGTCCGGCCGTTATGCTTACATCGGCCGCAAGCAGAAGAAGAGAGACTTCCGTCAGCTCTGGATCACCCGTATCAGCGCAGGCTGCAAGGCAAACGGCATGAACTATTCTACTTTCATGCATGGCCTGAAGCTCGCCGGCATCGATATGAACCGCAAGATGCTCTCTGAGATGGCAATTCATGATGCAGCAGCATTCACATCTCTCTGCAACATCGCAAAGGAACAGAAGGCATAATCTGATTTGCTGTTTTCGAAAGAGCGGTTGGCGTTTCGTGAACCGCTCTTTCTGTGAAAAAACAAATTTGAAAAAATGCTTGACAATTCCAAAAAAACAGCTATAATAGCTTTTGCATTTAGCGGGATTGTGTAGGGGTAGCACAGCGGACTCTGACTCCGTATGCGAGGGTTCAAATCCTTCTCCCGCTGCTCTAAGAAAAGTACCTGGATCTTAATGAAAGTTGAGATTCGGGTACTTTTTTATGTAAAAATACCTGAATTTTGTGCGCCTCGTAATCGTCGTTAAGGGTTGTACAAGAAGTTTTTTAGCTTTTATACCACATTCACGTGGTACGGACGTGGTAAGCGAATCAATATATTGAGCAAATTATAGTGTTCGTAAGTAGGCTGAATGACTTATTCCAGAAGATATTTTGCAGTTATAGAGGGAATGCCACAGCTTCCCGATACAAGCCCTTCAGAACAGCAATAAACGACGATACGCATGGACGCTTATCCGCTTTATGGGTGCACAGAACACAGGAAAACGTTTCTTCACAGTCATAGGGAACCCAAGCAAACTGGCTGCTGTGGTCGTTCAGAAAACCGGGGGCGAGGCAAATGCCTCTTCCGGCGGCGACATTCGTAAGCGTTATGTCGTGATCCGGACTGTTGAAATACCGTATCTTTCCTGAATTGATCAATCGGTTCTGGACTGCCTTCAGCGCAGGAGGAGAACCGCCGCCCACCATTATGGTGCGTCCGTAGAGATCCTCTTCCCGGATGATGTTCATTCCGGCGAGAGGATCGTCTCTGTCTGCAATCAGGTAGACGCGGCTTTCAAACAGCTCATGGGCGGTAATCCCGGGGATCTGTTTCGTCTGCTCCTTCAGCGCAAACAGGATATCCACTTCGTTACGCAGAAAGGACTCGACCCCGTTTTCATACTGGAATACAGGCGTGATCTGAACATCGCCGTTTGTTTCCGCAAAAAGCCGGATGGCCTCCGGGAGAAAGTATACGGCCTGCCGGACCATGAGACTGATGGAAATGTTGTCCCGGTAGGTTGCACTGAAATTCTGCCCCTGCTCGACGGCGCGCTTCAGATCCTCCCGCATTCCGGCCAGGAAAGAGACGAACTGCGTTCCTGCAGGTTTCAGCGACGCACCTTTTCCGCTGCGCTCAAAGATCGTGAAGCCGACCTCTTCTTCCAGCAGCTTGATTTGATAGGTCAGGGTCGGCTGGCTGATAAACATATTCTCCGCTGCGCGGCTGAAGTTCAGGGTATGGGCAAGCTCAATACAGTAGTCAATCTGCTTCGTTGTCATCGTTTGCTCCTACTATTTAAGAATTCAATTGATTATACAGCATTTCAATTGGACAATGCAATAGCTGATGTATATAATAGAGTCAGAAAAAACAGGAGGAACAAACAATGTCTAAAACTTTGATCGCTTTCTATTCCAGAGCGGATGAAAACTACTTCGGCGGCGCGATGCGCTATGTGAAAGTCGGCAACACGGAAATCGTCTGCAACATCATAAAAGAACTGCTCCCGGCGGACAGCTTCAAAATTGAGATGAAGAATCCTTACTCGCCGGTCTACATGACCTGCATCGAAGAGGCAAAGAAGGATCTGCGGGCAAAGGCAAGGCCGGAGCTTGTTTCCATGCCGGACTCCATCGACGAGTATGATACCATCGTTCTTGCTTATCCGAACTACTGGGGCACCATGCCGATGGCCGTCTTCACCTTTCTAGAGCATTACGATTTCTCCGGCAAAACCATTCTGCCGCTCTGTACCAACGAGGGCAGCGGTATGGGCGGCAGCGAGCGCGATATCAGGCGTGCCTGCCCAGGCGCGGTTGTTAAGAGCGGTCTGCCCATCACGGGCAGCAGCGCAGCCGATTCCAAGGAAGCCGTAAAGCGTTGGCTGTCTGCAAACGACCTGCTGTGAGGGAAAACAGATGGACTACACAAAGGGATATGTTTATGAACTGATGGACCGGGGCGGGCCGACGGATACCCGGGAACCCTATTTCAAAGAAGCTGTGGAAGAAATGATGCGCGCCAGAACGCTCTGTGCCAAAGCCAACGCGACGATGCCAGACGATCCCTCCTATGTGGGATATCTGGAAGAGCTGTTTGGGCGCAAACTGGATGACGTGCGGATCCTCACCCCGTTCATCTGCGATTTTGGAAACAGAGTAAAGTTCGGGAAAGGCGTTTTCATCAATCACTCCGCTATCCTGTCGGCATCCGGAGGGATCGAATTTGAGGATGGCTCCATGGCTGCCCCGGGGCTGCGGATCGCCACAATCAACCATGACATGAATGAGCGGCACACCAGATACACCTACGGTAAAGTACTGGTCAAGAAGAACGCGTGGCTCGGCATGAATGTTACGATCTGCCCCGGTGTAACGATCGGAGCATATGCAGTCGTTGCGGCAGGTGCGGTTGTCACGAAGGACGTGCCCGATTATGCCGTTGTGGGCGGCGTCCCGGCAAAAGTGATCCGCATGCTTGACCCGGCAGAACAGAAGGAATAAAATGGATGACGCAGAATTGATTCGCGAATTGTACCGGGAATACTGGCGCTGTATGATTGCAAAAGACGTGAATGGCCTGCGAAGTCTGAT
>JAFUGY010000087.1 GCA_017469115.1 Oscillospiraceae bacterium | reverse complement strand
GCCACCCTCATCCCCTGGGGCGAGCTGGGTGTTGAGTACGTGCTGGAGTGCACCGGCGTTTACCTCGACAAGGCGAAGGCCCAGGCCCATATCGACGCCGGCGCCAAGGTCGTCGTCATGTCCGGTCCCGCGAAGGACGATACCCCGATGTTCGTCTGCGGCGTCAACCTCGACAAGTACACTGCCGATATGCAGTTCGTCTCCAACGCTTCCTGCACCACAAATTGCCTTGCTCCTATCTCCAAGGTTGTTAATGACAACTTCGGCGTTATCGAAGGCCTCATGACCACAGTTCATGCTTCCACCGCTACTCAGGCAATCGTTGACGGATTCCCCAAGAAGAAGGACCTCCGTGGCGCACGCTCCATCTACAACAACATCATCCCCTCTTCCACCGGCGCTGCAAAGGCTGTTGGCAAGGTTATCCCTGAGCTCAATGGCAAGCTCACCGGTATGTCCATGCGTATCCCCGCTCCGGACGTGTCTGTTGTTGATGTTACCTTCCTTCTTGAGAAGTCCGCTACCTATGATGAGATCTGCGCTGCCATGAAGGCTGCTTCCGAAGGCCCGATGAAGGGTGTTCTAGAGTATGTGGATGACGATGTCGTTTCCTCCGACTTCCGCACCGATGCTCACACTTCCATCTTTGATGCAAGAGCCGGTATCGCTCTCAACGGCAACTTCGTAAAACTCGTTGCATGGTATGACAATGAGTGGGGCTTCTCGAACAAGATGCTCGACCTCACCCGTCACATCGACAGCGTCCGCAAGGCATAATCAGACCCAATATTTCAGATTATAAATCCGAGGTTTCGGCCTCGGATTTTTTATTAAAAACTTACCGAGGAGGTTCCGATTATGCTTTCTGTGTTTTTCGGAGAGATGCAGGGAGCGATCTATAATCCATCCCTGTTCTTTAAAAACAGCTACACGGATGACTGGATTACGGATGACCTTTCAAGAGAGATGATTCGGGATGTGGATCAATCCACGGTGATCGGACCCCGTGTGATCGACAGCCCGGTTCTGGGAGGAATCTCTCCGAGAGAATTATCAGGCGGCGTCAAAACACTGATTGCTGTCTATAAGAGACCTGACAAGATTTTCAATGCTTCAGCATGCGGGGATAATTGTGCAAAGTGGCTTTTAACGATCGGAGAAAAGATGGACGTCACCGTCAATCTGAGACATCTGATGGATTTTGGAGACGGAGAATTCACGATCCATATTCTGAATACAGACCAGCTTGTTCATACGATGAAAGAGATGCTTCCGATTGCAGGAATGATTGTGGGATAGAGAAGAGAACATGAAAGGCAGCTATCAGATTTCCGTGGCAAACGGGAAAGTAAAATATGATTTTCTGATTCGCAGGAACCTTACAATCATCCGAGGGAACAGTGCGACAGGAAAAACGACACTTGTCGAGATGATCAGGGAATACTATGAATCCGGCGAGAGCAGCGGGATCACGCTGCAATGCAGCCGCATCTGTCGTGTTCTTTCAGGTCGAGACTGGAAAATCCTGCTTGATGCGACACATGAGAGTATTGTGTTTATAGATGAGGATAATGACTTCATTTTTACGAATGAATTCTCAGAGGCTGTACGGAATTCCGATAATTATTATGTGATCGTAACCAGAGAAAGCCTGCCGAATCTCCCTTACAGCGTAGATGAGATTTACGGGATCAGAAATTCCGGGTATTATGCCGGTCTGAAACAGGTTTATCATGAGTTTTACCATATTTACGGCCCGTTCTCTTTTAGCCCGGTATTTGTCCCGGAGCTGATCATTGTGGAAGACTCCAATTCCGGCTTTGAGTTTTTTGGGGCAATCGGCAGGGACAGGAATTATTCGGTTATAAGCGCAGAAGGGAAGTCTAATATCTTTCGAAAAGTGTACGAGGCCGAGGCGAAAAATATCCTTGTAATCGCGGACGGTGCTGCATTTGGCCCGGAAATCGACAGGTTGGTTAAACTTTCCTTGCAGAAAAAGACAGTGGCGCTGTTCCTCCCGGAATCATTTGAGTGGCTGGTTCTTCATTCCGGCGTCCTTAAGCAGGGAAATCTGCAGGAAATTCTGGAAAACCCGGAGGAATTTATTGAGAGCAGAGATTATTTCAGCTGGGAAAGATTTTTTACATATCTGCTGACAGAACTGACGAAAGACCACTACCTGCGCTATTCTAAGCGAAAACTAAATCCTGCGTATCTAAATGAACCGATTGTTGAGCGAATCTTACGCCAGATCGAAAAGATTCAGTTGACATGAATACGCAATGAAGAGACTCCGATCTGTAGCTGTGGGTGTGACATTTCTGACTGTGGGATTTAATCTCACAGGTCACATTACAAGACATTCGAATTCGTATAAAACATGGTAAAGTAAAAAGCCCTCAACCTATCCCAAGGGAATGTATTGATGGGAAGGTTGAGGGCTTTTGCTACCGGCGTATTAAAAGCGCGCGTACAAAATATTATTGCAGCGGGAGCTGCGAAGCATAACACTTACACCGCGTCAGCGCGATTCCTCGTCTTCGCTGTCCTCTTCATCTTCCTGCGAAGCAGAGCGTTCGCAGTTGTCCATATAGATGAAATAAACAAAGATAATGGGGGATTATAATTGTTCTTTTGTTCATCGTAACCTCCAATAGTTCGTTTTTATATTATGGGAAAGTTCGGAATTTCTGTGCTTTCTAAACCTTCCCCTAATTATATTACCTTTTGGTGTTCGTATTTGTTGGATTATAAGAACAATCGTCTATGATGCAAGCAGGAGCGGAGAGTTGCAATCGAGACAAGCAATGGGCTGCATCATCTGCCTTTATGACCGGAAGATTTATCTGCGAGATAATCTGGTGGCAATCCCATTGGAATACTTATAAAGTGTTGGCAGATTTGGAGTTCTACTCCAAATCTGCCAAAGAACTTCGAAAAAACAGAATCTGAATGACATCGCGTTTCAGTTACGGTTTTTCTTGAAAAAGGATTAACTCTTTGCTATAATTCTAGCCAAATATAAGAATATCGTAACTGTGAATCCATTTTATAAGCGAGAGGAAGGATTTGTGATATGAAAAAAATACTTGCAATTGTGCTGACCGTTTTGACGCTGGTATCTGTCAGCGCCGCTTCCTTTGCCCTTGAGGGAACGGAAAGTTATGACGCAATCGGAATTACGGTCACCTATCCCGAAGAAATGAAAGACATTACAGCAATGATTATGCCCATAGCTGTCGGAGATACATTCAAAGACGGTGTTTACCGGATGGCATATGAGTATTTTGCTCTTACAAAAGAAGAGCAGGATGAGATGAGCAGGAAAAATGCGGAAGACGGAAAGCTGAGCGAGGAAGACGTTGCAAGAGTTACGGAACTTACCGGATTTCTGCTGGATGTCTATGCAATCGACGGCGGCCGGGGTGTAAAAGAGATCATTGTATCGCAGAGCCTGGAGGAGAAGGGCGTTACAGAAGACATGTTCACCGAAATCGGGAAAGAGGACGATGTCACCTGGTATGCTTTGACCGGAGAGAAATATTATGAAGACTTTCTGAAAAAGATATCTCCGGACTTTGCAAAAGAGTTCAGCGCTATCCAACCTGTGCTGATAGAGGCACTGAAAGAGGCGGAATACTTTAAACCGTACAACCCCAAAGATATCGAACTGGCAGGGAGAGTCCTTTCTTTTGAAACAACAGATCTTGACGGCAATGTTATAAAGAGCGAAGAACTGTTTGCTGCGCACAAGATTACGATGCTGAACATCTGGGCAACCTGGTGCGGCCCCTGCAAAGCGGAAATGGAAGAGTTGGGCGAGATTGATCGCCGCCTTGCAGAAGAAGGGAAAGATGCAGTAATCGTCGGCATTTGCGACGATGCCGGTGAAAACCCTGAAGGCTGCAAAGAGATCCTTGCGGAGAAAAAAGACGACTATCTCAACATTCTGCCCTATGACGGCATGCTGGAAGAACTGGGGATCACCTCTATCCCGACGACGATTTTTGTCGATTCCAAAGGCACGATTCTGACGAATGCACTTTCGGGAGTACCCGAGGATATCTCGTTGTACGAGGTAATTATTGACGCGCTTCTTGCAAGCGCAGGCTGATGGTTTGAGAATGCAAAAATGTGGCTAATTCCGTTTTCAATTCGGATTTAGCCACATTTTTGCCTTATTCTGATTTTTCAAGTTCTCCGGAGTAGAACTCAATGCCGCCGATATTGGTGACGGAGGTATATCCGGCATCCTTCAGGATGGAGACGGCATAGCGGCTGCGGTTGCCGCGATAGCAATAGACAAAGAGCGGGGTGTTTTTGTCGGATGCAAGCTGCAGAACAGGTGTTGGGATTGCCTGGAGAGAAACAAAAACACTGCCGGGAACGTGACCGGCTTGATAATCCTCCTCTTCGCGAACATCCAGGAGCAGAGCTCCGGGGGTCTCCCGAAAGGCTTTGAGACCAGCAAGGAATGTGTTCGTCTGGCGGTTTTGCCAGGCGTTTTTTTCTTCTTCCCGTTTAGACTGCAGCTCTATAATGCGTTTTTTCGTGTCGGATGCGGACAGAATCAGGCTGACAGCCACGGCGGTGAGAGCAGTGCCGAGTTTGATGATGCGTGTGATGGTCATGAAAAACCTCCCTTTATCAGGAAAAAATAGGATAAATCACGATTTCTTCCGGTTGTTTTCTATGAATTTAACTGATTCACACGAGAAATGCAAGTGCTTTTGCTTGCAAAGTATGGGAATCTATTGTAAAATCATCTGGCTTGTATTGGATGGTGAAAAAAGTTTATGAGAGAAACAACAGCAAAGAAACAGAATTTCATGCATGGCGCCGCGATTTTGACAATCGGCGTGATGATAATGAAAGTTCTCGGGGCCATATACAAAGTTCCTTTGGCCAATATTCTGGGGGATTATGGATACGGGCTGTTTCTTGCGACCTATAATGTATATAATATTTTCTTTACCCTGTCAACCGCGGGTTTACCGGTTGCCCTCTCCCGCTTGATTGCCGAAGCGGATGCCAATGGGCTGGAGGCGAGAAAGGAAAAAACCTTTCGCACGGCGATCGGGACGTTTGCGGGAATCGGAATTCTGTTCTCCCTGATTCTGTTTTTCGGAAATGAGTGGCTGGCGGAGGTCTATCTCAGGAAACCGGATGCAGCACTGAGCGTTCGGGCAATGGCACCGGCTATTTTGCTGGTTTGCCTGGTTTCAGCCTACCGCGGATATTGCCAGGGAAACGGAAACATGATCCCTACAACGGTGGATGAAGTGCTGGAAGTGCTTTTCAAGGTCATTTCCGGCCTGACTCTTGCGGGTGCGCTTGTAAAAGCCGGGCATGGGCTGCCGGTGGCTTCGGCAGGGGCAATCCTCGGGGTGTCCATCGGGTCGGTGGTCTCACTGGGGTATATGATCGTTTACAAGAAGAGAAATTATCCTTCTGTGCGTGTGAGACAGGGGAAAACCGAAAGCACGGGAAAAATCATCGGAGAAATCCTGCGCATCGGAATTCCGATTTCACTGGGCGCTAGCATTATGGCGATTCTCAGTTCACTCGATCCGGGGATCTGCGAAAGCCGACTGGCCACGGCGGGGTTTTCCAAATATGACGCGGGGGTGCTGTACGGAGTTTATGCAAAAGTGCAGACACTGTTTAATCTTCCGGCAGCATTTATGACACCGCTTACCATTGCCATTGTGCCTGCCGTTGCAGGGGCGATGGCACGCGGAAATAAAGCAGAGGCGGAGAAAACCTCAGAGGATGCGATGCGGATTGCATCCGTGATCTCCATGCCGATGGGAATCGGCCTGGCGGTGCTCTCTGAGCCGATTGTAAACGTTCTTTACCCAAACAGCAATGCTGCAGGACCGAAGTTGCTGAGCATCATGGGGATAGCATCTTTCTTCATCTGTCTGGTCCTGATGGAGAATGCTATTCTACAGGCATCCGGAAAAGAGCGGCTGCCGATGGTGGCACTGGTGAGCGGATCGGTGCTGAAAATTGTGATCAACTGGATTATCATTGCGATTCCGTCTGTCAATATTTACGGAGCTCCGATCGGAACGCTGTTTGGCTATTGCTGTATGGCGTTGCTGGACTATGTTTTCATCCGCACTGCCCTGAAGGAGAATCCGCATCTCGGCAAAGTGCTCGGCAGACCGCTGGTGTGCAGCTTGCTGATGGGAGGCGCAGCCTATGGGGTTTACGCGTTGTGCAGCCGTGTGCTTGGCACTGCAGACAGACTGATGATGCTGATTTGCATGGTGCTCGCTGTCGGGACCGGTGTTGTGGTGTACGGTATTGCGGTGATTTTCTCCCGGGCAATTACCAGTGAGGATATGAAACTGATTCCCGGTGGGGAAAAGATCGGCAGGCTGCTGCATGTGAAGCCTGCAGGAAGAGAAGGCTGAGGCAATAAAAGGAGAATCATATGAGATTGGATAAATATCTGAAAGTTTCAAGACTGATCAAACGGCGAACGGTTGCCAATGAGGCATGTGATGAAGCATGTATTCTTGTAAACGGCAGAGAACAAAAGGCCGGTTACCAGGTGAAAATCGGGGATGTAATACAGCTCAATCTGGGGAAGCGAGTGCTGAAGGTGGAAGTTCTGTCGACAGAGGATAACGTCAGCAAAGCGGCTGCTTCCGCAATGTATCGTGAAATAACAGATCAATAAAAAACGGGCCATTCGGCCCGTTTTTTGGTGAAAGAAAGATTAAACTGACAGCTCTCGCAAAATAAGGGGAGCAGTTTCAGCATCGCAGGAGATGCTGATCACAAAATCGATCTTCTCCTTTTCGGCAAAAGCACAAAGCCATTTGAAGAAAGCCGTGACCTGGTCATCACTTCTGTCGTTGACAAGCTTAAAGAAATTGTCAATAAAAATGTGGGTAATATCATAATTCCCGGAATGGATGCCGCAGATTGCGCCTTTCAAAAATTCGTAAGAGCCGATGTCATAGATCCCTGCATCTATGAGACGTGCCTGATAGGGAATATCAAATGTGAGCTTTCGATCTTTTTCGATAACAACAACATCACCGTTTGCTTCGTTGACAGCTTCGATTACGAGGTCCACCAGTTTTTTGGTTTTTCCTGAGCCCTTCATCCCTAAAATTGTTTTTACCATGACGCAAAACTCCATTTTCTTATTTGCCGAATCGGCATCGAGTTTGAGTATTTCTATACTACCATTTTTCGCGACTTTAAGCAAGGGATAAAACAAACAAAGTTGTCAATTATGTGTAAATAAATCCACCGCCGAGGACGCGATCATCCGCGTAAAGAACAGCACTTTGCCCCGCTGCAGGAGCACGAACCGGTTCTTCACATTCCATCAGAACGGAGCCGTCTTCGCAGACCTGCGCAGTGCAGGGGGGATTCTCCCACTTGGTATGGCGAACGCGAACGTTTGCGGAGATCTTTCCGGCAGGCACTTCGCAAAGCCAGTTGAAATCGCGGGCACGCACCTGTGTTTGAAACAGCTCTTCCCAGTAGGCAAGCTCAATTGTATTCTCAGAAGGACAGATTCGCGAAATATATACTTTTCGATTGTTTATTAATCCCGGAAGACGCTGACCGACCGTGTAGCAATGAATTCCCTTGTGGATGCCGATTTCTTTGCCGTGCAGGAGAAGCTTTCCCGGGGAAGGGAGAGAGCATCGTTTGCCAAGCCATCCGATATAATCCTTATCGGGAATAAAACAAATTTCCATGCTGTCAGGTTTGTGGGCGACCGGGAGAGCAAATTCCTCCGCCATTGCCCGGACCTCACGTTTGGGATAAGCGCCGAGCGGGAGAATAAGCCGGTTTAACTGTTCCCGCGTAATACGGCAAAGCATATAGCTTTGATCATTTTCGGGATGCCCCTTCAACAGCATCCCGTTTTCAGCCCGTGCGTAATGCCCGGTTGCGATTGCGTCAGCACCGATTGCATCGGCAAATGCAAGAAGGTTTTTAAACTTCATAGCCGGATTACAGAGAATGCATGGGTTCGGGGTTTCTCCGCGGAGATATGCCTGTTGAAAAGGCAGACAGACTTTTTCTTCCAGCTCCGCCTTCACATCTATCGTTTCAAAAGGAATTCCGATTGCAGCGGCAGTTTCTTCCGCGCAGGTCAGCGCGGCAGCGTCGGCATTGTCAAGATACAACCCGGTGACATCATATCCCGCTTTCTTAAGAAGGACCGCTGAAACGGCAGAATCTACCCCGCCAGAAAAACCAAGGACTATTTTTTTCATATCATTTCTCCAAAGCAATCATCAGAACACTGATGTCAGCAGGGGAGACACCGGATATTCTGCTGGCACGCCCAAAATTCTCGGGGCGAATTTTTTTCAGCTTTTCCCGTGCTTCCAGACGCAACCCGACAATGGCATCATAATCGATGTCAGATGGAATGGATCTGGCTTCCAGCCGTGTAAATTCTTCCACCTGCTTTAACTGGCGTTGTATATATCCTTCATATTTCAAAGTGATCTCCACTTCTTCTATGATTGCCTTGCTGAGAAGAGGACGCTCCGAATCGAATGGGGCGAGATCGGCATAGTGAATCTGCGGTCTGCGGATCAGATCGGCAAGAGAAGCACCGTTTTGCAGAGGAGTGGTGCCGCGGGAAGACAGCAGACCGTTCAGCGCGTCTGACGGCGCAACATGGGTTTGTTCCAGACGTCGAACTTCACGATCAACGATGGCATACTTCTCCTGAACGGCATGGAAACGTTCTTCCGAAACGAGCCCGATTCGATATCCGATTTCACAGAGACGCTGGTCGGCATTGTCCTGGCGGTGGAGGAGGCGATACTCACTGCGGGAGGTCATCATCCGGTAGGGCTCATTGGTGCCTTTGGTAACCAGATCATCGATGAGAGTGCCGATATAGCCGTCACTCCGGCGGAGAATCAGAGGGTCTTTCCCCTGAAGTTTTAAAGCGGCATTCACACCGGCAACAAAACCCTGCACAGCGGCTTCCTCATATCCGGAGGAGCCGTTAAACTGCCCGGCTCCGTACAAACCGGAGATCTTTTTGCTTTCCAGGGTGGCACGGAGTTCGGTAGGGTCAATACAGTCGTATTCAATGGCATAAGCCGGGCGAGTCATCTCCGCATGTTCCAGACCGGGAATGGTATGGAGCATCTGAAGCTGGACTTCTTCGGGAAGAGAAGAGGAAAAACCCTGGATATACAGTTCTTCCGTGTTTAAACCCATTGGCTCAATAAAGAGCTGATGCCTTTTCTTATCGGCGAACGTCATTACTTTGGTTTCAATGCTCGGGCAGTAGCGAGGACCAACCCCTTCAATGACACCGGAATAAATCGGGCTGCGGTCAAGATTGGCGCGGATCAGGGCATGAGTTTCTTCATTGGTATAGGTGAGATAACAGACAGCCTTGTTCTCAGGAGGCTCTGCTGTGGAAAAGGAGAACGGCTCTGTTTCTGCATCTCCTTCCTGAAGTTCCATTTTGGAGAAATCGACCGTACGGCGATTGACACGGGGAGGGGTGCCGGTTTTGAAACGCCGCATGTCAAGCCCAAGCGCACGAAGCCTTGAAGCGAGGGGAATGGCAGGGGCGAGCCCATCCGGCCCGGAGGAACGGATCATTTCACCGGTAATGGTTCTGCCGTCCAGATAAGTACCGGTAGCCAGAATGACAGCGCTGCATGAATATTGAGCCCCCGTTGCGGTGATAACGGAAACAACGCGGCCTTCTTCTACCCCAATATCAACCACTTCTGCCTGTTTGACGCGAAGACCTTCCTGGAGCTCCAGCGTATGCTTCATGATTTCCTGATAACGCCGGCGATCAGCCTGTGCGCGAAGGGAGTGAACCGCCGGACCTTTGCCGAGGTTGAGCATACGGTATTGGATACATGCCTGGTCTGCGGCTTTGGCCATTTGCCCTCCAAGCGCGTCAAGCTCGCGCACCAGATGCCCCTTCCCGGTTCCGCCGATTGCCGGATTACATGGCATGTTGCCAACCGCATCAAGGTTGACGGTGAAGCAAATGGTATCCATGCCAAGGCGTGCTGACGCAAGGGCTGCCTCAATTCCGGCATGCCCGGCGCCGATTACTGCGATATCGCATTTTCCTGCATTGAAAATTATCATAAAAAGAATTATAATTTCTTGACCAATGGAAATCAAGATAATATAATATGTTAAGAAAAAATTTTTCGTTTTCCTGATCAGAATGACCCGGGGGTGCTTTCATAAGATGAAGAAGACAGCTCTGCTTCTGCTTACCATACTGCTGTTTCTGTGCTTTGTTCCTGCTGCGGGAGCAGAATGGGTGATTGACAGAATTCTCTGCCAGACATTGCCCGGAAACGGCACGGTTGATCTGCCCAGCGTCGGGCAGGATTACTCGTCGTTTTCATGCAGAGCTTCGATTGAGGGAATCCATGTAGATGCCTGGGCTTTGGTTGACAGCGACGGAAATCCATGCAGCGGGATGGTTGAAAACAAACAGTATACGCTGTATATCGATGTCGCTTCCGATGACCCGAACTACGTTTTTACCAATGAAACCAGAGCGTATATCAACAACATGGAAGCGACGGTAACGATCTTTGATGACTGGCATTATGCCACCATCGGCCGCGTTATCAAACCCAACTATCTTGCGCCGACGATCTGGCATCATCCAACCGATGAATCCCACAATATGGGAGAACGTTTTGACTTTTTTGCATCTGCACAGCCCGGATATACGTCATTTGAGTGGCACATAAAATCCCCTGACGGAAGAGATTTCAAAGCAGAGGAAATCACGAAACTGTTTCCTGATGTGGTTGTGACGGTTGATGACCTCGGCAAGGCTACCGGCTGCCGATGCAATTTCAACCGGGTGCCTGCCGGACTGGACGGATGGACGGTTTACTGCATCTTCAACCTTTACGAGCAGAAGACAGTGACAAAAGAAGCAGCAATCCATGTTCTGGATGCTGCTCTTGCACCGACGCCTACACCTGCATCGACACCGAGCCCCACTCCGGCGCCTACGCCTGATCCGACGCCTTCGCCTGTCCCTACACCGGAACCGGTACCGACCGAAACACCGGAAGAAGACCTTCAGGAGGGCATTTATATCATCAGCGATGACTGGAATTTGAACTGGTCGTATGATGAGGATTACCATTGGCATGAAAGCCTTAATCCCGAAAGCACCGAAATCAGCGAAAAAGGAACGCATGATATGGTCTGGACGGAAAAGACAGCTGCTACCCGGAAAGAAAACGGCACGGAAGAAGGCACCTGCAGTGTATGCGGATATCAGACAATGCGCAGTGTAGCTTATATGCCTTCTGCCGGCGGATCACCGGATTACATTATGTGGGCGATCCGCGGCGTAGGGATAGCACTGGCGGTTGCCATGCCGATTATCCTGATTGTGAGCCTCGTGAGAAACCACAACACCAGGAAAAGGGCGGGAAAACGAAGAAGATAAGGATCCAGCCGCCTGAATCTTCGATTCCAATCACTTTCAGACTGCTTCCCCGGAAAGAATTGTTATTTCTTTCGGGGAGGCAGTAATTTTTATTTTCCCATTGTGTATTTCACAGGCAAACAGGCCATAAGGCGTGGGAATGCGGACAGTTGCCTCGGCAATTGTTTTTAATTTAGGAGAGAGGCGAATGGTTTTGAATCCGGGCTCTAAAATTTCCAACCCGATAAGTGATCGAGGGAGCCAATAACGCGGACAGCCTCCCCAGGCATGGCTGTGATCGAAAATATATCCGTCACAGGGGGAAATCCAGCCTTCTGCAAGACCTTTGCGGCAGGCTTCCACCATGGGAATCCAGCGCCGGAAAAGCGGCATGGCATAAAAATCCAGCAAATCGGTATTCCATAGTGCCTGAAAAATAAAGTGGGCAAAATAGGGTTGATAGTCGGGAAGAGTGGAGTCGTTCATGATGGTGTGGATGACCTGACGGGCACGGGCTCCGCTGCAGATCTGACAGGCAACAGCCATCGCATTGGCGTGCAGTGTAAAAACAGACTCGGAAGCATTTTGCGGCAGCCATTCATTGGTTTCGGTCGGCCCGGTTTTGCCGGAGGTAAACAGCTTTCTATTCTCATCCCAGAAAGCCTGTGTAAAGGCTGCTTTCAGCTTTTCCGCACGCTGTTGATAGAGAGGTTCCTTCAAAAGATCGGAAGCCTTTTGCAGAGCCTGATAATAAAGGGCATTTAATATGGCTTGTCCCAGCGCTTTCGGAGGATGGTGCATGGAGTAGCCGTTTATTTCGACCCAGTCGGCGAACATATAATTGGGAGGATTCTCGAGAAGACCGTCGGAGCCTTCATAGGTGTGGAAACGCTCCAACAAAATGCGAATGGCTTTTTCTGCATCGGCGAGAACAGTATCATCTCCCGTGTACAGAATATAATCCTTCAGCATAGCAATCCACATCAGGCTGTAGCCGGTATGAAACATCATGCCGTCTGTTGCCTCCAAGAGGCGTGCGGTGCGAACCAGATCGAACCGGGTGAGATGGTGATCATCAAAACAATAGTATTCCATCAGGCTTTCCAGATAATAATCCCCTGTGCAGCCAAGCGGTTCCATATGTCTGGGAGAATCGAGATGAATACTTTGCCGACAGATTTTCAACGTGTGTTCGCAGGTTTCCATGACCAGATTCATGCGGCTGTCATTTGTGGAACAGCATCCGATGAGAGGCCCCGGATAAAAGGTGGAGCGAACAGCCAGATTTCGTACGATCGGATTTCCCCTGAGAACTTCGACACGAATACCGCCGACACTGCGAATGCGAAAGCCTTCGTAACGGATGGAGGAAGAGGCAGATATTTCTTCTGCAGTATCTTCGAGGTCAGGGGTTTCAAAAGGGATAAGCTTCAGAACACAGGGAGAGGATGTTTCAATATCACAGCAAAGCGTGCCGGTATAGATCTTATCTGCTTCACCGTGCAGGTCCATAGGAACGATCCGATGGTCGCAGACAGGTATGTCGGAGGGAATCGGGAGAGGACGTTCGATTATTTCGGCGAAATGCCATTCCTTTTCTGCCCTTTCGGCATAAAAGTGAAAATCACTTTCCCATTGAGAAACAATACGGCAACTCCAGCTATCATCCGTGGCGAGCGGGTGATGAGTTCCGTCGGCTAAAAGCACGTCTCCTTCTAAAAAGAACCCGCCTTTCCCATCGGAAATATCACATAACAGGGTGGGAGACAATTGAACTTCAGCACAGAGCAGAAGAATACATGCGTCAGGAGCAAAGGAATAACTATCATAATAGCGCTGCGGCATCGCATCAGTGCGCGCCCAATCGCCTCCCGGGAAAGCCGGTCCCATCCCGAGATAGGTGCCGTTGGAGGTCAACCGATAACGGCAGTCACCGGAAACGTGAAGGGAAACTGACTGCATGGGGACAGAAAAAGGAAAGGCTTTTTGAAACTGTACGATTGCGAAAGGAACTACGCGTTTATCGAAAACAGTGTGTTTTGTGTGCTGCAACTCCGGAGCGTCATGACGGGGTAACCAGATCCATTTGGCCGATTTCATGATAATCTCCTTACGGTTCCGCATCTGCATGAGCGGAATAAACCAGATATGTAGGGCCGAGGTTCATGACCAGAATGTCTTCAGGCATTTGTGCAAAACGCATACTTGCGTAAGCATATCTGATTCCGAAACAGATGTCGACGATGAGAATAATCCATATGATCCATTTCCAGCTCGTGTCTCCGGTGAGGAGAAACAGAATCAGCAGGAGAATGGTAGTGAGTAAGAAGGGAAGGAGATTGAGAATCTGTTCTTCCCGACGGGGAAAATAAGCTTCACACCCAGCATACAGATAAGCTCCGGCAAAACGAAAGCTCGGTTTTACTTTGCTGATCAGGCGCATCAGAAAACCGCGCAACAGCTCCTGAAGGACGGACACGGAAAGCATCCCAAGCATTAAAACAGAGAGGTGCTCAAAAGGTTCACTCATGTTTGTCAATTTTTCCGGAGGGAGAAACAGGCAACCGACAGCAAGCAAAGCGACGACAAGAACTGCCTGGATCGTCTTAAGGAGCCTGGATAGGATCACACTCCGTTCCAGCTCAATGCGAGCAAGCAGCTTGTCTTGATGAGATTCCGGCAGCTTGGTGTATATTTTCACAACAGACTCCTTCTTTTCATTCCGTTTTCTTCTTTTTTTCTTGCAATTTTACCAAGTCTGGTTTATTATAAAAAAAACTACTCACTCCGTCAAGCCTGACGAATGTAAAAAGGATCCGAAATGAAAAAGGACGGTTTTCTGGCCGCAATTTTACAGGCTGCGGTGGAAGAAGAAAAAAAGAAATACGCGGATAAAAAACCAAACTGGTATACCGATCAGAAAAAGCAGCTTTGGTATATGCTGATGAACCAGGTTGACAAGGAACCTGACACGGAAGAAAAATAGCACATTAAAAATTTTACGCAATAAGGAGCAGACATGAAAGAAATAGCCAATGGCGTATGGCCAGTAATGATCACCCCGTTCACAGAAGACAACAAGATTGATTATGAAGCCGTTCAGAGAATTATTGACTGGTATGCAGACCACAAGGTTACCGGGATCTTTGCTGTTTGCCAGTCCAGCGAGATGTTCTTCCTCACAAAAGAGGAACGGCTGGAGCTTGCAAAATATGTAATTGACCATGGCCATGAGAAGGGGATGGGTGTTATCGCATCCGGCCATGTTGCTGAATCCGTCGAGGATCAGATTGCTGAAGCACAGGCCATTGTGGATATGGGAGTGGATTCCTATGTGTTCATTTCCAATCAGTTTGCGGCTCCCGATGAGAGCGAAGAGGTTGTGAAGGAGCGGATTCAGTATCTGATCGACCACGTCAAAGCGGACAGCTTCGGTATTTACGAGTGCCCCTATCCGTATAAGCGCGTTATTTCTCCAAAACTCCTGAAGTGGATTGCAGATACAGGCAAATTTGCTTTCCTCAAGGATACCTGCTGCGATTTGGACATTCTGAAGGCAAAGTGCGAAGCTGTTAAAGGAACTTCACTGAAAATCTTTAATGCCAATGCTGCAACTCTGCTTGAGAGCATGAGGATGGGTGTAGCAGGTTATTCCGGCGTTATGGCAAACTTCCATTCCGATCTTTATGCATGGCTGATTGAGAATTACCAGAATCCGGCAGAGGCAGAACGTGTAGAAGAGATGATGGCATTCCTCGGCGCAACATCGATGGTGGAGTGCCAGGTTTATCCGGTGAACTGCAAGTACCACATGAATCTGATGGGAGTGCCCATGACTCTTGTCACCCGCACCCGCAAGCCGGACGAGCTTACCTGGAATAAAGTTACCACGGCAACGGCCGAGCAGTACCCCAGCAGCAAAATTATTGAAATTGATCAGTTTTATGCCTGTGAACAGATGTTCCGCAAGGCGTTCTTTGGCTGATTCCCATCATTACGGCATTTTCTCCGACAGGAGTGAATGAAATATTTTAAATCTTTTTACAGGAGGAAAAACAATGAAAAAGACCCTCGCACTTCTTCTCGCTTTGGTTATGGTCGTTGCTCTCGGAGCATCTGCTTTTGCAGAAGACGTTTCCAAAGACCCGAAAGTCAACCTGATTTTCACTGCAAATGCTCTCAGCTCTGACTGGCACGGCAAAGCCATGCAGGTCTTCGCTGACAAGGTTGCAGAACTCTCCGGCGGTTCTGTCACTTGTGACGTTTACTCCGACTCTACACTCTTCTCTTCCGAAAATGAGTGGGATGCCATCAACACCGGCGGCATGGCCGGCGGCGCTGACATCGCATACATCTCCTTCCAGACTCTCTCCACGCAGCCGGGTCTTGAATGGTGCGAAATGATCGGCACGGCTTACTTCTGGAACAGCTACGAGCACATGACCTCCACCCTCAACGGTGAAGTCGGCCAGCAGATCTACGACAGAATTGCAGAAGCAACCGGTGTTACCCCGATCAATGCTTTCTATCTCGGTTCCCGCGTTGTCAACACCCGCAATAAACCGATCAACTCCTATGCTGATATGAAGGGTGTTCTGCTTCGTATGCCCGGCAGCGAAGCATGGCAGAACCTCGGCCGCGCACTCGGCGCTGAGCCCACTCCGCTTGCTTACTCCGAACTCTACACCGCTCTCCAGACCGGTGCTGTTGACGGCCAGGACAACCCGCTGCCTTCCGACTGGAACGCAGGCTTCTATGAGGTTGCAAAATACTTTGCCATCACCAACCACGTGGTCGACTCCATCCTGCCCTGCATCACCACTGAGACCTGGAACTCCATGACTCCTGCACAGCAGGAATGCGTGAAGGAAGCTTTTGAAGCTGCCCGCCAGTATAACGATGAGGAGCGTATCAACCAGGAGAACAGCATCATTGCAGATCTCGAAGCTGCTGGCTGCACCGTCACTTATCCTGATCTTGCTGACTTCAAAGCCAATGCAACTGCATGGTACGATGCTCATCCCGAAGTTACCGGCAACTGGGATATGGAGCTTTACGCTCTGCTCCAGGGTGAATAATTCTTAGCGAAATCTTAACACAGAAAGTACCCTTTACCGGGAGCAGATCACCGGATCTGCTCCCGCGCCTTCATTTCTAGCCAAAGGGGGTTACAAGCCTTGAAAAAAATTGAAAAGATCATGAAACGAATTTCCGACGTCTGGGGCGTCTGGTTTCCGTGCCTGATCTTTGTGGTTCTATTCCTGTGTTTCGTAGGGACGATTATCCTGCGGTATTTCTTCCGTAAATCCCTTTCCTGGGGCAATGAGCTTGCCGTACTCTGCTATATGTGGATTATGTTCTGGGGCTGCGGCAAGGCCATGGAGAATGACGAACATGTGGTGTTTTCCCTTGTCTATGACAAGTGCTCCCCGAAAGTTCAGATGTTTATGAAAGTGGCTTACAATATCATTCTCGCTGTACTGGTGGCGCTCGCCTTCAAGCCAAGCCTGAACCTGATGCTGAAAAGCACGATGAAGACCGGCATTCTGAAGATTCCGTACAAAATTGCTTTTGCTCCGTTCTTCTGGATGCTGGGGGAGATCATTGTCCGCTCTTTGATTAATGTGAAAAAAGCGATTGATGAATACAAGCACCCGCATCCGGTTTCAACTGCAACGGTTGAGATGAAGGAAGCGGAAGAGGAGGTGACAGCATGAACTGGGGTGTATTTGCACTGTTTGCATCTCTGGCGATTTTCTTTATTATCCGCATGCCGATCTCCTTCTCCATGCTGGCATCCTGCATTATCTACTTCCTGGTAGCACGCCCGGCAAGTATGGGTATGGTTTACTCCGTCATCACGGGTGACATGATTACCGGCTTCACCATGCTGGCAGCACCGCTCTTCGTATTCATGGCCAACGTGCTCAATGAGGGCGAAGTGACGGATAAAATGTTCAGCTTCTGCAACGGTCTTCTCGGAAGGCTGAAAGGCGGCACGGCACAGGTCAACGTTTTTATCTCTCTCATTTTTTCCGGTATGAGCGGATCTGCCATTGCCGATGCTTCCGGCATCGGGCTGATGGAGATTGAGCAGATGAAGAAAGAGGGCTACGATGCAGAGTTCAGCTGCGCTATTACTGCGGCTTCTGCAACCGTCGGACCCATCTTCCCGCCGTCTATCCCGATGGTTATCTACGCCATGCTCTCCGGAGCATCTGTCGGTAAACTCTTTGCCGGCGGCATGGTGCCCGGTGTTCTGCTGGCACTGATGCTGATGGTATATTGCTTCTACATCTCGTATAAACGCAATTATCCTGCCGGCGTAAAGATGACACTCAGACAGTTCGGAAGAGCGACTTTGGTTGCATTCCCGGCACTGTTCACCGTCATTCTGTTGCTCGGCGGCATCTACTCAGGTGTTTGCACCCCGACGGAAGCCGGTGCAGTTGCATCTGCTTATGCCTTACTCATCAGCGCTGTGGTTTATCGTACCCTCGGCTGGAAGCGGCTTGCAACGATCCTGAAAAAGACGGCGGCCAACACCGCCACACTTGCTGCACTCTGCGGCACGGCCTATCTTTTCTCCAAGATTATCGCACTGGAAAAGGTGCCGAACGCGGTATCCGGGTTTGTAACCGGTATCACAACCAATAAGAATCTGTTCCTGCTGGTTGTCAACATTGTGTTCCTGCTCCTCGGGTGTGTGCTTGATGTGTCCACCATTCAGCTGGTCTTTGTGCCGATGGTGCTGCCCATTGTCAAAGCTTTCGGAATTGACCTGGTGCACTTCGGTGTGGTCATCTGCCTGAACATGATGATCGGCCTTTCTACGCCACCTTTCGGAATGCTTTTGTTCATTGTATCCGGACTCGGGAAGACGAGGATCGGCGGCGTCATCAAAGAAATTATCCCGATGGTGCTGATCATGATCGTGCTTCTGTTCCTGTGTACCTACGTTCCAGACATTATTATGTTCATTCCGAACCATATGGCGGGCTGAAAAAATCGAGCAAATTCTAATCCCGCGGCTATCAAAGGCCGCGGGTTTTCCGTTGCTGCAAGGGGCATCTGTCAAATCTGACAGATGCCCCTTGATGGATTCCTTATGATGTAAATACAGATTTCATGGTATGGAATAAGTCTTTTGAACCTTTCACAATGAAATCTGTTTCAGCAGCGATAGAGATCATATCCACTCCCCGACGCTGATACTGGAGAAGCTCCTGCTCGTCGCAGAGACCGTATGAAACCCCGATCTTTTTGCCGGATTTATGGGTCCGTTCAAAGAGATCGTCAACAACCTGTTCTACATCAGGATGATGCCAATCTCCGATATGACCCATGGAGGCTGCCAGATCGCAGGGGCCAAGCAGAATAACATCAAGCCCCTCGATGCTGAGGATTCGATCCAGGTCTTTGTATGCCTGAATATTCTCAAACTGAAGAATCGTCAGGATATCATCATTTGCTTTTGCAATATACTCCTGAGCTGTCATGTCAACACCGAAATGCATTGCTCTGCGGGGACCCCATCCGCGGTTCCCAACGGGAGGATACTTGCAGGCAGCAACAGCCTCACAGGCAAGCTCATAGCTGTTGACCTGAGGGAAAACAATTCCGGCAGGTCCCATTTCCAGAATCGGCTTTGCCTTTACCTGAGAGACTTCGGGAACGCGGACGATTGCGGAGACGCCGCACGCTCTTGCGGCAACAAGGTGGTTACGGAGAGATTCCAGCGAAATGGAAGTATGCTCCGTATCAATCCACAGGTAATCAAACCCGACATCGCCAAGAATTTCCGTAACGGTGGAATCTGTGAGGGATACATGGGATCCGATTGCTGTTTGGCCGCTTTTTAATTTTTCGCTCAGCTTACTCATTCTATCTGACCCTTTTCAGATCGTCTCTGCAATTCTGCGTGCAACGTAAACTCCGCTTGCGGAGGCATGGGAAAGAGAGTGGGTAACACCGCTTCCGTCACCGATTACATAGAGACCTTTGTGGCGGGTTTCCAGATTCTGGTCAAGCTCTACTTCCATATTATAGAACTTTACTTCCACACCGTAGAGGAGCGTATCATCATTGGCGGTGCCCGGGGCAATTTTATCCAGAGCGTAGATCATCTCAATAATGCCGTCCAGAATACGTTTCGGCATGACAAGAGAAAGATCACCCGGAGTCGCTTTCAAGGTGGGGGTGATGAAAGCGCGGGAGATGCGTTTTTCCGTACTGCGCTGGCCACGAATCAGATCACCGAAGCGTTGGACAATGACACCGCCGCCGAGCATGTTGGAGAGACGGGCGATGCTCTCGCCGTAGCCGTTGGAATCTTTGAACGGCTCGGTAAAGTGTTTGGAAACCAGCAGAGCAAAGTTGGTATTGTCTGTTTTCAAGGCTTCATCTTCATAACTGTGGCCATTGACCGTTACGATGCCGTTGGTGTTTTCCATGACGACGGCACCGCGCGGATTCATGCAGAAGGTGCGGACAAGATCCTGGTATTTTTCTGTTTTATAGACAATTTTGCTTTCATATACTTCATCGGTGATATGTTTGAAAATATCTGCCAGAAGTTCTACACGGACTCCGATATCAACACGGTTGGAAAGCGTAGGAATGCCGAGAGAATGGCAGAGCTGCTCCATCCAGCTGCTGCCGCTTCTGCCGACAGAGATAATGCAGCGGGAACAGGTGAAGCTGCCTTTGGCAGTTTCAATTACATATCTGCCGTCAGAGAGTTTTACATCCGTCACCGGCGTAAGAAAATAGAAATCAACTTTGTCCTTCAGAACAGCAAAGAGATTGGAGAGGACCTCATAATTGATGTCTGTTCCCAGATGACGCACGGAGGCATCCAGAAGGTGCAGATTATTGCGCAGGCACTGGGTTTTCAGTGACAAGTCGGCATCGGAATCCGTGGTAGAATAAAGTTTTGTTTTCCCGCCGCCGTATTGCACGTTGATACCGTCGACATACTGCATCAATTCAAGGGCTTTCTTTTTGCCGATAAATTCATGCAAAGTGCCGCCGAATTCGTTGGTGATGTTATATTTCCCGTCAGAAAAGGCACCAGCTCCGCCGAACCCGTTCATAATGGAGCATTGCGGGCAATTGATGCATCGGGTGATCTTTTCCCCATCAATGGGGCAATGGCGCTGCTCCAATGGTTTTCCGGATTCAAAAACGGCTATTTTTAACTCCGGGCGAAGTCTGGAGAGTTCATAAGCTGAATAAATCCCTCCCGGCCCGGCACCGATTAATATGACGTCATAATCTTTCATAGGGATTCTCCCTTCCATAAAACTGCCCGCCTATCATAGCAAAAAAGGAGAAAAGATGCAAGCACAGAAAAGAAATGCAGGAAAGAAATCATCTGCTTTTTGGATAAACTGTAAAGAAAAGAGCAAAAAAGGCGTCTTTTCTTGCCAGAGAAGGAAGAAACTGATATAATCTCTGCTTGAAATCGATCAATCCCGGAGGAGAGACATGGAAGTTCACACAGATCGCAACAGCAGTGCGAGAGATATTATACGGGAAGTCAGCAGGGTTATTGCGGGCAAGGATGCCGTTATTGTCAAGGTGCTTCTTGCTATTCTGGCCGGAGGACATATCCTGATGGAGGATATTCCGGGCGTCGGCAAGACAACGCTTGCCGTTTCCATGTCACGTGCACTTGGGCTGGATTATAATCGCGTTCAATTTACGCCGGACGTTCTGCCATCCGATATCACAGGATACTCGCTTTTCGACAAAAATACAGGTGCAATGAGTTATCAGAGAGGTGCCATTCTCTGTAATCTTTTCCTTGCAGACGAGCTCAACCGGGCAACCAGCCGCACGCAATCGGCCCTTCTCCAGGCAATGGAAGAGGGAGAGGTGACAGTGGATAACCACACTTATCCGGTGCCGCGGCCTTTTATTGTTATCGCAACACAGAACCCTGCCGGCGCAAAAGGAACGCAGCTTTTGCCGGATTCTCAACTCGACCGGTTTATGATGCGACTCACGATGGGATATCCGACCCATACAGATGAGATTGAAATGGTTCGCCGACGCCAGAGCGGGATCAGCGCAGAGTCGGTCCGCCAGATCGTAACACGGGAAGAACTGATGGGTCTGCAGCATGAGGTGGAACAGGTTTATGTGAAGGATTCTATCATCGATTATATTGTGACACTATGCGAAAAAACACGGGGGAACCCGCATATTCAGCAGGGAGCCAGCCCAAGAGCATCTCTTGCCCTGACCGCACTGGCGAAAGCCACGGCATGGATGCAAAAAAGAGATTTTGTGCTTCCGCAGGATGTGCGATTCAGCTTTTATGATTGTGTGGAGCATCGACTGATCTGGAAACAGGAAGTCATTGATCCGGCTTCCCGCGCATCGGTATTGAATGATATCATGAAAGCCGTGAAAGCACCGGCGATTCAGTAATATGCCGACTGCCTCCTGTATTTTTTATTTGCTTTGCCTCGGGGCGGTTTATCTTTTCCGCGTCGTATACCGGGGATGGGCGATCCCATATCTTCTGCTGGTCATGATAACGGCACCGATCCTGATATTTCTGATCTCTTTGCCGGCTATGCTGAAGATTGAGCTGCATATGCAAGGACGGCCGTATCTTACAAAGGGATCGAGAGGAGAAGTGCGTTTTGTTTTTCGTTCCCAAAAGCGGCTTCCCGTTGGAAGAATCAGCCTGACTCTTCTTGTAGAAAACCAGTATACAAAAGAGCATTTTCGGGTGCAGGAATTCTTTCACAGTGTATCGAACGGAGAGACACGGGGCGTTCTGTTTCCAACGGATGCGTGCGGAAAAACCAGTTTTCGCGTGATAAAGTGGGAATGCCGGGATTTACTGGGCTTTTTTGCAATTCGACGGAAATGCCCGGAGGTTTTATACTGCACGGTGCTGCCATCTGCCATCAAACCGGAAACCGAACCAGACATTGATGCAGCCTGCGAAAAAAATATGCGGCTGAAAGCCAAATACGGCGGTGGCTTTTCGGAAGAATATGATCTTCGGGACTATCGCCCGGGTGATTCGGGGAACAGCATCCACTGGAAACTGAGCTCGAAAACAGACAGACTGATCGTCAAAGAAGCACTTGTACCGGAAAACGAGCAGATTTTTGTAGTTTTGGACGATGCAGGTCGAGATCAGCGCGGGCTTGAAGTGCTGCGTTGGCTGTCATCAGAACTGTGCAGACGAGAAAAGGCCCATTGGATTGTCTCCGGAGAAGTATTTCCGGTTGAAAATGAGAAAATGGAACTTTTTGCGATTTCTTCTATTCTATCCGCCCCGGCTACGGATCCCTGTGTGTTTGATGATTCAAAAGCGCGATGCATTTTCCATGTCAGAACAGGGGAGGTGAGCGTTGTATGAGGAAAGAGCTGAACCGTCTCGTTAACCTCAGCCTGATCCTGTTAGGGACAATCTCCCAGCTGTATCTCTTGCTGGACACGGTTGGATGCACGGTGTCACCCCGGTTCCCGTTGTGGGTGGCAATCGTATGTGTGATTATGTGGTTTGGTGCTCACGCCAAACACGGCATGTTGATTTGCCTTCCGCTTGCCGGTGTGTTGGCTGCAGCAACCGCTCGAACCGCTCTCCCGGATCTAACAGCAGAATTTCAGGATTTTTGCGATCGGATAACCGGAGTGTTCTACGAAACGGTTCTCTATCACGGGCGCAGCTATCCTTATCTCAACGCAGTTGATGACCATACGATCCTGTTTCTGTTGATTTCTATTCTGATAGCAGGGTATCTTTCGATGGCACTTTCTTCGCGAGGAGCGAGAATATGCCTTGCGATGATCGGCTCACTGCCGCTTTTTCTGATCTGCAGTCTGATTGATGAGACTCCGTTGAGCTGGGCTGTTTTGGGATATGTGCTGTTTCTCCTTCTTACTGCATCGGGCGGCAGTTTTTATTGGGAGAACTCCCAAAGCTATTCCGGGGTGCTGATCACGGCAGCACCTCTAACACTTCTGCTCTGCTTGCTTCTTTTGTATATTAATCCGGAAGGATACTCCTATGAACCGCCAAAGGTGGATTTGAGAGAGGAGATCAAAGAAGTTCTGAGGGCGGCGGATCAGTGGGCTGAGAATTTGATGGACGAGCAGGAAATTACTCTTCCGGAATTTCTTACCGCTCCTCGCCCGCAGAATGGGGAAGAGCAAATCCGTCAGGAAGAAGCGGTTTCCGATACGAATCGCACCAGAACAGAACCATCTACTCTACCAAATGTGAAACCTTCGCTCGTCTGGCAGGGGACAGAAGGAATGCTTGATCTTACTCAGGCAGCCAGTGCAGAGGAATTGGACAAGGTGTTTCTCCGGGTAAAAACTGACGGAAGCGGACGACTGTATCTCCGGGGAGCTTCCTTCGGCGATTATATCGGCACAGGGTGGGCATCAGCTTTAAACGAGACAGAAGGATCTTCTCTGGCATTTGCAGCGAATGTGATTGCTGCTGCCGGCGGAGAAGAAAAAACAATGACCATACGGGATTCTTCTTCCTCCTCTTATCGCTTCCTGCCCTATTTCAGCCAATTGGAAGAAGGAAGCGACAGCTATGTCCCCTCCCACGGGACCGACCGATATGATGCTTCTTTCTACACGGTTCCTTCTCTGTCGGGGATCACGGAGTTACCGGCACCGGATGAGAACGAGGTTGCCTATCGAAGCTATGCGCATACTACATATACGCGTTTGCCGGACAACACAAAAGCCACTATTCTCTCTGTTCTGGCCCAGGCAGGACTTTATCCAGGCGGTGAGAACCTGATTGCAAGGGTTGCTGCTTTCGTACAACACGCCGGGCGATACGATTTAAATACACCTGCCTATCCAAGCGACGATTATGCCAGTTATTTCTTTACGACAGCACATCAGGGGTACTGCATCCATTTTGCAACTGCTGCAGCGGCAGCATATCGAAGCCTCGGAATTCCTGCTCGTGTGACAGCGGGATTTGTTACAGAGACGATTGCCGGCCGTTATACCGATGTAAAAGGTGCGGATGCCCATGCATGGGTTGAAATCTATCAGAACGGAATCGGATGGATCCCTGTTGAGGTGACAGGACAAAGCGGAGTGGAGGAAGGAATTCCCGGCCCAGGAGAAACGGAAAAGGACGTTACCCCCGGAGAATTCGGAGAAGAAGCAACGGGGACAGGAGAGGATGGAACGTGGGCACCGCAGGAATCAAGGGAAATGAGCGCAGAAGAAGGGAACGAACCGGAATCCGCGACCAATGAAGCTGCTGTATCGGAGACGGAAGGAGAAACGCCGCAGCCTCAGCTCCCGATCGGGCCTATCACGCAGCCTGTTCCGCAAACTGACACAGAAGCTCTGCAGAAACAGGAAAATGTGCGAAAGGCGGTTCTATTGTTTGCCTTATTCGTGCTTCCGGTTGCGGTTGTTTTCCTCCGAAGAGCTATTCTGCTTGCATATCGCCGCCATGCCATGGAACAGCAAAACACCCATAAGGCAGTAATTGCTGTTTATCGATTTGCGGAAAAAATTGCAAGTTTCGGAGAGGAAATTCCGATGGAAGTCAGAAGTTGTGCCGAGAAAGCAACCTTCAGCGCGCATCCTGTTACGGAAGAGGAAGCGGCGGATTGCAGAGCTCATTTACAGCTGATGCGCAATCGCGTTTTCAGCCGACAGACCGTCTGGAACAGGTTTCGTTTCAAGTATCTCAAAGCACTGATATAACAAAAGACCGCCTCGAAGCGGTCTTTTCCTTGCTTATTTCTTTGAAAAAGAATATGTTCTGATGCTTCGGGAGATGTCCGCCCCTTCGCGAATCATCCTCAAGAGAAGTTCTCCGCAGGCATGGCTGTCACTCCCGGCATTGTGATGATCAAGATCGATATCGAAAAAATCGCACATCACGTTTAAGTTGTGCCGCATATTGGGATAAAGCTTTCGACTCATCTGGACAGTACAGACGTAGGGGACGCTATCCTGCCAGGAGATCCCGTAGGTGCGAAGACAGGAGTTCAGCACGGATAAATCAAAAGGTGCATTATGTGCTACCAGAATCCCGCTGCTCAGTTTTGGCCCAATCGTCTCCCAAAGGTCAGAAAAGGTCGGTTGATTTGCCGTGAGCTCTTCCGAAATCCCCGTCAGCTGCACGTTAAAGGGATCATAAAAGGTTTCCGGATTGACGAGGGAGTAAAATTCATCAGTGATTTCTCCGTTTTCAATTACACTGATGCCAATGGCGCTCATGCGGTCATTGTTATGGTTGGGCGTTTCGACATCAAACGCAATATAACGGTATTTTTTGGGTTCAAAATGATTTGTCATGCTGTTCAGCCCTTTCGGAAAAACCCACCGGAAAGAAACATCTCAACCGGTGGGTTTTTTTGTTTTCGTTATACGTCAATACAGAGGGGGTGAATTACTGCATTCTTTCGATATAATCCACAATTTTACGAACGGTGACGAGTTCTGCGGCATCTTCATCAGAAATGGTAATGCCGTAGTTGTCCTCAAGGGACATAATGAGTTCAACAACATCGAGAGAATCTGCACCAATGTCGTCGATGAGATTGGTATCCAATGTAATTTCGGATGGATCAATTTCAAATTGTTCTGCAAGAGTGTCTCTGACGGTTTCGAAAGTCATAATAATCTCCTTCAATAAATTTATGTTATAAATTTATGCCCATTCGCGAATTTTGGGTTTTGCGGAAGAAGCGTCTTCCTCACCCTCCGGTTTTACGTAACTGACGACAACGCGGCGGTTCGGCTCTTCACCGGTTGAGGCGGTAGTTACCCCTTTATAATCCTGAAGTGCAGTGTGAATGACATGCCGCTCATAGGAATTCATCGGTTCGAGAGCCATACTGCGCTTATATTTAATGGCTTTTTCTGCCATTTTCTCTGCGAGATGCGTCAGAGAATCTTCCCGTTTGCTCCGATAAGACTCCGCGTCAATATTAATGTGGGAGCGCTTTTCGCCGCCGCGGTTCACGACGTAGTTCGTCAGATGCTGGATGGCATCAAGCGTTTCTCCGCGGCGCCCGATGATGGCACCCATTCCGTTGCCGGAGAGTTCCACATCGATGCTTCCGTTTTCGCGCGTAGAAATATCAATCTGAGCTTCCAGGCCCATTCTGTCCAGCAGACCGGAGAGGAATGCACGAATTTCTGCAAATTTGGCATTTTCATCGGCGGGAACCGACTTGGACACAGGGGCTTTCGCTTCCTCTGCCTGAGCCGTAACAGATTCCTTTTTTGCTTCGACAGGAGCGGGAGCTTTCACCTTGACAGGTTCTGTCTTCGGAGCAGAGACCTGAGGAGCCGGGGCAGGACGAACTTCTTCTTTCACAGGTTCCTCCGGTGCGTCTTCACATTCATAAGTTACACGCACAACAGCCTGAGTGGCCCCAATGCCAAAGAATCCGGATTTTGCACGCTCAATTATTTCTACAGAGACATCATCGCGGTCCAATCCCAACTCTTTGAGAGCGGCGTTGATGGCATCGTCTTCGGTGCGGCCGGCTTTTTCAAGAGTTTTAATCATGTTTCTTCCTTTACTTCTTCAATTTCATTCTTTTCAGCAGCTTCAGCAGCAGCTTCGACAGAGCCTGCGGAGTCGTCATCCGTGGAAGCCGCAACAGGTGCAGCTTCATCAGGAAGCTTAAAACGATCCGGGTCATAGGCACGACCGCGCGCATAACGGCGGTTTCCAACCTGGGAAGCAGGTACTTCTGCTTCTTCTATGCCGAGCATTTCTCTGCGAGCAGCGCGATCTTCCCGATCAAGGGCAGCTTTGCGCTCGTTGCTTTTCTGCTTTTCGTTTGCCTGAATTTTCTTTTTGCTGGTATTGGTGTTCTTTTCGCTGGTGCCTTCCGCGTGCTTGCGCTCTGTTTCCAGACGCTTTAACTCAAGATCGCGGTCACGCTCCTGCCGTGCGGCAAGACGTTCTGCATCCTCTTCATCAAGCTGCTTTTTGAATATTTTGGTCATGATATAGTCGCGAATCATACCAAATACACTGTTGGAAATCCAGTAGATACCCATAGCGGCAGGCATGATAAAACAAAACCAGAGTGACATGAGAGGCATGGTCAGCTGCATGGTTTTCATGGATGCTGCAGCCTGATTGTCCTGCTGGGGAGTCGACATCTCGCCGACTTTCATCTGCAGCCAGGAAAGTAGAGTTGCGATGACAGGAATCAGAAACAGACCTACTGCCGGAAGCCACTTTTCAGTGGAACTGAAATCAAAATTCCAGATTCGGAAGTCAGGAACACTTCCGAGATCCATGCCCAGAAAATGGAAATCAACATCCGTCAGCCTGGAAAGATCAACCTTGGAGAGCGTCTCTTCTCCTGCGGCAATCGCGCTTTGAAGATCTGCCCAGTGTTCATGCAGAACACCGGCAAGCTTGATTTCAAAATAGGCGTCGGCCTTTTCCGGAATGGTATACCAGCCGCTGTTCACGAAAAACTCCTGCAGAGCAGTGACAGCTTCGCTGGAAATGAACATCATTCTGGTGAGCGGTTGGCGGATTACACTGTACAACGCAATCAGGATAGGGAAGGGAATGAGAGACCAGAGACATCCGGACATCGGGTTGATGCCTTCTTCCCGGTAAAGCTTCTGCATCTCTTCGTTGAGTTTTTGCTGGTTCCCAGCGTGACGAGTCTGCAACTCCTGAATTCTGGGCTGAAGGCGCGTTGACTGCATGGTGCTCTTTTTGCTTTTGGCCATGAAAGGGGTGAGAATCAGGTTGACGGTAAGGCCAAAGAGAATCAAAGCAACGCCGTAATTCCCTGTCCAGTTATAGAGCTGTATCATCAGCCACGCAAAGGGTCTTGTAATTGTGGCCCACATAGGAAACTCCTCAATTCATGATAATGATTTTTCCGTTTACGGAACGGGATCATAAATGTCGCAATCAGGCCCGTGAAAGGGATGACAGCGGCAGATGCGTTTCAAGGCAAGCCATCCGCCTTTGAGGGCACCGTATTTTTCGATGGCTTCCAACGCATATTGTGAGCAAGTGGGAATAAAGCGACAGCAAGGCGGTCGGGACGGAGAAATGAACTTCCGATAAAAACGGATGATGGCAAGAAGAACTTGTTTCATTTCTGATCCTCCGAAGGAATAAGAAGACCCAGCTTCTCACAGGCTGTGAGAAAAGCAGCTTCCATCTTTTGGTAATTGCCGTTTACACAACGTGAGCGCGCGACAAGAATCAGATCACGCCCATATTTCAGACGACCTGCATTCAGACGGTAGATTTCACGGAGCTGCCGCCGCACACGGTTGCGAACCACAGCGTGGCCAAGCTTGGCAGAGACAGTAAACCCTACCCGATTGACCGGCTGGCCGTTCCTGCGGCAATATACCACAAGGTAAGGTGTGACAGCACTTTTCCCTTTGGAATAGAGACGCCGGAAGTCGCTGTTCTTTTTTAAAGTGTAGCGAGAATCCAAGCCCGAAACCCTCCGGAAAACTCCTGTGAAATACCACAGGGTGGATTGCTCCACCCTAATAACTGCTGTTAACTATTCCCGGTAGTTAAAGCAAAACTCAGGCGCTGAGTGTTGCTCTGCCCTTTGCCCTGCGTGCAGACAGGACCTTACGTCCGTTCGCAGTCTTCATTCTGGCACGGAAACCGTGAACCTTGCTGCGCTGGCGTTTTTTCGGGTGATAAGTACGTACTGTTGCCATAAGATAACTCCTTTCTTATTCACCGGGAATTCCCCGATACAAAAATACTCAACATCGGGAGTTCTCCCGAAGTAGTTGACTAACCATTTGACAAGGCATTTCCTGCATTGCCGAGTGTTGATTATACATTATTGGAAGGAAACTTGTCAACAGAATTTATTGGGGAAAAAGGGGAAAGTTTGCTTCTGACAAGAAAAAGACGGCAAGAAATGCGTTTTTTCAGAAAAAAACTATTGCATTTCGCTTCAAGCTGTGCTAATATACTCGGGCAGAAAAAAGTATGCGTTGTTAGCTCAGCTGGATAGAGCGTCTGGCTACGGACCAGAAGGTCGGGGGTTCGAATCCCTCACAGCGTGCTTGAAATCCCCGAAACAGAAATGCTTCGGGGATTTTTCTGGTTTAATCTATGAAAAAAGGAGCACGACAATGAAAAGAATTCTGACGGCAGTGTTCT
>JAFUGY010000086.1 GCA_017469115.1 Oscillospiraceae bacterium | reverse complement strand
GCTACGGACCAGAAGGTCGGGGGTTCGAATCCCTCACAGCGTGCTTGAAATCCCCGAAACAGAAATGCTTCGGGGATTTTTCTGGTTTAATCTATGAAAAAAGGAGCACGACAATGAAAAGAATTCTGACGGCAGTGTTCTGTATCCTGCTGCTTCTCCAAAGCCTTCCCGCTGCATGTGCGGAAGAGACTGCTGATGAACTTGAAACGCTTTCTTTACAGAATATTGATCTGGATTCCGCTCAAACGGGCGGAAAAGACAAAGACGTCATCAATATTCTTCTGCTCGGGACGGATGAAAAGCTTGCCTACACGCATGATATCGGGAGATCCGACTGCACGATGCTTGTATCTCTGAACTGTAAAACAGGAGTTGTCAAGCTCATTTCGTTTGAACGCGGCATTATGGTTGCAGTTCCGCCGGAACAGGCGGAAGGGAGAACCTCCGATCTCCTGACGCACGCTTACCATTGGTGCGGAGCGGAGTTTATGGTTGAGACGATTGAGAAATATTTCAATGTAGAGATCGACGGATATGCACAGGTAGACTTCTATGAGTTTGAAGAAATAATTGATGCCATCGGCGGAATTGATATCGAGCTTGAGTATATGGAAGCCATTATGATGAACCATGCCGAGCCGGTGCAGACACAGGCTCACATGCTGCTCGGGAAAAACCATCTCAACGGGCATGACGCCATGGTTTACTGCCGGCTGCGGTCTCCGGATGATGATTGGGCAAGACAGGGCAGACAGCGCAAAACTGTGCAGGCGGTGATCGACAAGGTCAGCACAATGCGTGTTACGGAAGTGGTATCGCTGTTGGATGAGGTTTTGCCGCTTCTGCACATGGATATTCCGGCAACTGTGATTGCAAAGCTTGCGCTGCATGCAGGGAAGTTTCTCCATGCCGAGACACAGCAACTGCAGGTTCCGGAAAAGAATCAGGCGAGCGACGGATCGATCGTGTGCGATTTTGCCGCGGAGTCGGACAAAATCAAAACGTTTCTGGCACAATAGGAAAGAACTCGTAGTTTGCCTGCCTGTTGAAAGGCAGAGAATACCGCCGATTTCGGTAAGAAACGGCGGTTATTTATTTCCTGTTGAATTCTAAGCGAAATAACGATATAATACTATAATTAAAATGTAGTGGGAGACCGGAATGAAGATTTTGGCAGTGGGAGATGTGTGCGGGCAGCCCGGGCTCAGCTTCCTGGAAAACCATTTGAAAAGATATAAAGAAGCTGAGAAGATTGATTTTTGTGTGGTCAACGGAGAAAATGCGAACGTCGTCGGCATTACCCCGAAACAGGCAGATGCAATTCTCAAAGCCGGAGCGGATGTGATAACGCTCGGAAACCACACATGGACGCGCACGGAACTGCAGCCTTATCTGAATGAACACAGACGGGTGCTGCGTCCGGCCAACTACGGACCGCAATGCCCGGGCAGAGGAATCAACACTTATAAAACGGCATTCGGAGAGATTTGTGTACTGAATCTGCTCGGAAGATTTACGCTGGACAATAACACAGACAATCCTTTTGTGATTGCAGACGGATATATGAGAGAAATCCGGGAAAAGATTATTCTTGTGGATTTCCATGCCGAGGGAACGAGTGAAAAAAAGGCTATGGGATATCTGCTGGACGGGAAGGCAAGCGCAGTCTGGGGAACACACACCCATGTGCAGACCTCCGATGCCCGTATTCTTCCGAAAGGAACAGGATATATCACAGATCTCGGCATGACAGGCCCGGAAGAATCTGTTCTGGGGATTGACCCGGAGCAGAGCATAGGGAAATTTATGGGAGATCCTCCCATGCGTTATAACTCTGCATCCGGCCCGTGCAAGCTGGAAGGTTGTGTGTTTGAAATTGACCCTGAGACAGGGAAGTGCCTTTCTGCGGAGGGAATCAGACTCAGATGAGCACGATCAGAATTCTTCATACGGCAGATCTGCATATGGATTCTCCGTTTGAATCGCTCTCGGAGGGAAAAGCAGCCATCAGAAGGGCAGAACTGAGAGCTCTCCCCAAGAAGATAGCTGCACTTGCAATCCGGGAAAAGGTGGATCTGGTGCTGTTGAGCGGAGATCTGCTGGACGGAGAGAGCTATTATCAGGAAACAGCAGAGGAACTTGCGCGCTATCTGCGGAAAATTCCGGCTCCTGTTTTTATTGCTCCGGGCAATCATGATTATTACAGCAGCAATTCTGCTTATGCCAGAATGGATTTGCCGAACAATGTTTTCCTCTTTCAAAAAAATGAAATTGAACATTTTGATTTCCCAGAGAAAGGATTCCGTGTTTACGGAGCAGCCTTTACGGGAAAAGATTCCCCTGCACTGCTGAAAGGGTTTCATGCGGAGCGCACAGCGGGAATGATTAACCTGATGTGCATCCACGGTGTAACGGATGCTCCGGACTCTTCATATAATCCGATCACGGTAGAGGAAATAGCCGAGAGCGGATTGGACTATCTTGCCCTTGGGCACATTCACAAAGCGAGCGGACTGCAGAGAGCAGGAGGCACACGTTATGCCCAGCCCGGATGCCCGGAAGGACGCGGGTTTGATGAACTGGGGAGAAAAACGGTGAATCTGCTGGATTACACCGATGGCACATGGTCTATGCGATCTGTCAGGATTGCGGCAAGACTTTATGAGCAGATAACAGTGGATGTTACCGATACCGATCCGCTGTTTGCGGTTCAGATGGTGTTGCCGGATGATACGGTGCGAGATATCTATCGGATCATCTTAAAAGGGGAGACGGATGTACCGATCGATCTGAAACAGCTTTCCGAACAGCTTGCGGAATCCTTTTTTGAGCTTCAACTGAGAGATGAGACGCGTTTAAAGGAAGACGTCTGGGAAAAGGCAGGCAATGACACCTTACGAGGTCTGTTTCTTTCAAAAATGAAGAAAAAGTACGACGCAGCTGCAACCACGGAAGAAAAAAACACAATTGAACAGGCTGTTCGATGGGGTATTGCGGCCATTGACAATCGCGAGGAGGTTTTCCGGCATGAAAATCAATAAGCTGACAGCCTCCTTCGGAAAATTCAATAATGACAGTATTTCCTTTCACAGCGGGTTGAATATCATAGAGGCTCCGAACGAAAGCGGAAAATCGACCTGGTGCGCGTTTATCATGGCGATGCTGTATGGAATTGACAGCACGGAACGTGCAAAATCGGGAATGCTGCCGGTAAAACAGCGGTATGCTCCCTGGTCAGGCGCCCCTATGGAGGGAACAGCCGAATTGACAGCGGATAACTGCGATATTACCATTATTCGCTCGACTCGCTTCAAAAATGCACCGATGCGGGAGTTTTCCGCTTTTTATACCGGGACAAGTACTCCGGTTGAGGGCATGAATGAGGCAAATGCCGGGCAACTGCTGACGGGTGTTTCGCGTGATGTGTTTGCGAGAAGCGCTTTTGTAGGCCAGGGAGCAGCAGCGGTGACCGGCAGCCCGGAGATGGAAAAACGGATTCAATCTCTCTTTTCAACCGGGGAAGAGGAAACCTCCTTTTCAGAGGCAAATGAAAGGCTTTCTGCCTGGCAGAGAAAGCGGAGTTATCGGCAGCAGGGATTTCTGCCGGAAATTACCGGCGAAATAGAAGCGCTGAAGGGGACAATCGAAAAAGCAGATGCAACGGCTGCCGGGATCAGAGCTGCTGAGGAACAGCTGGCCGTGTGCGAAGAAAACTGCGATGAACTGGAAACCGCTGTGATCCGCGCAAGAAAAGAACGCAGAAAACAGGTGTTCCGCGAAATCGAGGATGCACGCTCGGAGGCGAGAAGGCTTGCTGAAGAGCAGAATGCTGCATTGGAGGAACTCAACGACAGGAGAAATGAACTGCGGGAGAGCATTTTCGGGAGAAGAAGCGCTGCCGCCGTTGAGGCAGAAGCAGAGAAAGATCTTTCCAGATTGGAAGAATTGGGCGGAGAAGAAAAACCCAGCCTGATGTGGATTCCTGCAATAGTGTGCTTTTTGCTGGCTCTTGCGGGAGCTGTTGCCTATCAGCAAGCGTATCCCTATCTTGCGGTTATCCTTGGCGCTGCTTTTTTCTGCCTGCTTGCCATGGTGTTTTTCGGCATTTATGTCCGCCGCCGTTCCAAACAACAGGAAGAGCAGGAAGAAGTCAGAACGATCCTGAAAAAATACAGAGCGGATAATTCAGAAGAAATCATACAAAAGCTCGACGAGCATCATGCCAGATCTGTTGCAGCGCGAAAAGCAGAAGAAAAAGAGAAAAAAGCTTCTGCAGCAGCAGATGAAGCTTATGAGCGGCTTACGAAGCTGGAAAACAGCGCCACCGAGGATTTTGACAGCAGCACGAGCAGCACGGAGGAAACAAGACTGGCACGGGAACTGGCCGGGATGAGAAGACAGACCATCGATCTTTCCGCAAAAATCTCAACGGATAAGGGAAAACTTGCCATGACGGGTGATCCTGTTGTCATGAGGAGTGAACTGACCCGGCTTGAAAAGAAGCGCGGACAGATTGAGAAAGAACTGAAAGAAATCGAGCTGGCCAAAACCGCGCTGAAAGAGGCAGATGATGAAATCCAGAGCAGGTTTTCTCCGGAGCTCGGAAGAGTTGCTGCAGAATACATGGCGTATGTTACGGGAGGGCGATATGAAGGACTGATGCTGAACCGTGACTTTTCCGCAATGGCGAAGACAACGGATGATGCCATTGCAAGGAAATCGGAATATCTCAGCGCGGGAACAATCGACCTGATGTACCTTGCTGTAAGGCTTGCCGTATGTGAGCTTGCACTGCCGGAAGGAGAACCGTGCCCATTGATTATCGATGATGCACTGGTCAATATGGACGATACCCGTTATGAACAGGCAATCAAGCTGTTGGGAGAAATTGCAAAACAACGGCAGGTAATTTTGTTTACCTGCCGAAGATAAGAAGGAAATCTGTTCCTGCTATTATTATAAAGGAAAGAAAATAGAATCGTCATTTTCAATCCAGTCAGAGACCGGAATGGTGCGATATTCTGAGGGACCTGTACGGATGACTACGTTTTCAATTCCGGCATTGATGATCTGGCGTTTGCACATGGAGCAGGACATAGCATCACATAAAAGCTCGTTTGTTTTTGCATCGCGCCCGACCAGATAGAGCGTAGCCCCGATCATATCCCGCCGGGAGGCGGATATAATGGCATTGGCTTCTGCATGCACGCTTCTGCAGAGTTCATACCGCTCGCCGGAAGGAATTTTCAGCGTTTCACGGGTGCAGACACCGAGATCGGAACAGTTTTTTCGGCCGCGAGGAGCGCCGTTATATCCGGTAGAGATAATTTCATCATTGCGCACAATGATTGCACCGTATTTTCTTCTGAGGCAGGTTGAACGCACAAGCACGGAATCGGCGATATCGAGATAGTAATTTTGTTTACTGGTTCTGCTGTCCAAAACGGTCACCCCTTTTTTAGAATAGGATCATTATATCTTTGGAAAGAGTACTTGTCAAATAGGAATCGGGGCTTGACGATGGTCACGAGAGAGAAAAGAGTGGCTTTTTATGTGCCGGAGTGGTAAAATCACCTTATGAATAAAAGAAATTATCAAAATGAGCTGGATAAAATCATCAGCCGGAATCAGGGAAACCGGCCGACGCTTTTACTGCACAGCTGCTGCGGCCCCTGTTCCAGCAGTGTGCTGGAGTATTTGACACAGTATTTCAAGGTGACATTGCTTTGGTTTAATCCAAATTTGTATCCGGAAGAAGAATTTGTCCGAAGGCTTGAAACGCAGAAGGAACTTATCGAGAAAATGGGGCTTTCGGAAACAGTGCAGGTATTGGCAGAACCGTGGCGTAAAGAAGAGTATGATCGTGCAACTGCAGGATTTGAGAATGAACCGGAAGGCGGAAAACGCTGTGAAAAATGTTTTCAGCTTCGCTTGAGGGAGTGTGCAAAGATTGCAAAAGAGCATGGTTTCGATTATTTCTGCTCAACACTTACGGTTTCCAGACACAAAAATGCAGTTTTGATCAACACCATCGGTGAAGCTGTTGCAGAAGAGTTTAAGATTGCATGGCTTCCTTCTGACTTTAAAAAGCGAAACGGCGAAAACAGGTCGGTAGCATTAAGCGAAAAATACGGCATCTACAGGCAGGTATATTGCGGATGCGAGTTTTCTCTGAAGGCACGGCTGCAGCCAAAAATGCAGGAGGCTGAAACGGAGAAAGGGAGAGAAAATGAATCAGACAACAGTTGATTTACCGGATTTTTTCTGCGCAATAGGCAAGAAATGGAAGATGCTGGTCTGCTTTGCTTTAATCGGTGCGGTGTTATTGGGCGTATACGGATATCGCAAAGCTTCACAGGCTTTTGAAGGATCGCAGGCAAGGCATGCAGCCTATGCGGAAGCTGCAAAAGAACTGCCGGGATATTTCACCGAAGAGCTTTTCAACGCACGGGAAAGTGTGGGGGATCCGAAGCGGATTGCTTTTGCAGAAGCGTTTTCGGGACTCTATCGAAGCTTTATCTTACAATTCGGCGGAGAAAAAATGTTTGCTCCCGAAACGGAAAATCTGGAAGCATATATGATGTTTCTGGATTCTTATAAAGACGTGATTTCCGTCATGAGCGGGCCGGAACGTACTTATTTTGAAATGCTTGCTTCCACAGATTTTGAAAATACCACATCGGAACATCCGGTTGTCGGTGATTTTACGATGCAACCGCCGTCTGCCATACAGGTTAAATGGATTGGAGTCGGGCTTTTCCTCGGATTGCTGGCGGGATGTTTTGTGATGACGCTTACCTGGAAGCCGGCGAGCAAGGAAAAAAACTGAGGAGAGAAAACCGTGTATAAAAAAGTGATCAAACGGCTGCTGGATCTGATTCTATCTCTGCTGGGGTTAATAGTTACTGCTATTCCGATGGCGTTAATAACCCTGGTAATCAAAAGAGAGGATCCGGGCCCTGCAATTTTCAAGCAGAAGAGATTCGGAATTCATAAATCGTTTTTTACCCTGTATAAATTCAGGAGTATGAAACTCTCTACCCCTCATGATGTGCCGACGCATCAGCTGGAGGATCCGGAGCAGTACCTTTTAAAAAGCGGAAAGTTTATCCGGAAATACAGCCTGGATGAATTGCCGCAGCTCCTGAATATTTTTAAAGGGGATATGAGTGTAATCGGACCGCGCCCTGCCTTGTGGAATCAGGATGATTTGATTGCAGAACGGGACAAATACGGAGCGAACGATGTGAAACCGGGGCTCACCGGATGGGCGCAGATTAACGGCCGGGATGAGCTGGAAATACCCGTAAAAGCGAAACTTGACGGGGAATATGCCAACAAACAGAGCTTTCTTTTTGACTGCCGCTGCTTCTTCGGGACGTTTTTGAAAGTGCTGAAACACGAAGGCGTAGTAGAAGGCGGAACCGGTGAGATGGCAAAAACAGAGAAAGAAACGAAGGACAAATAAACGGGAGAATGAAAAGGAGAGAATATGCGGATCAGTAAATACGCAATCTATGAATTTATTCTCTTCCATTTTTTCGTGTTTCTTTATGTGGTAACTTTTCCGTATAAAGATATATGGAGTGTTACGGCATTTCTTGCACTGCTGGTGCTTTTGCTGCTGGTTTTGGAATATTTGAGGACGAGGCTGTTCGTCACGCCCCTCTTTTTCTGGTTTGCTTTCTGGCTGGGTGCAATTGTGCTCGGAAGGATGCATTTAACAGAGGCTTACCCGATCTATCAGGAGTGGGGCGATGAGCTTTTGCGCCTGGTAGTGATCAACACCGTTGTGTTTTACTGGGTGTATCTTCTGGGAGAGCGGGCAAGAGGCGATTTTGCCGACCTGCCGGATTGGGAGACGATCGGAGCTTTTCGCTACGAGAGACTGGCGGACCTGGTAATCGGCATGCTGGCGATAGCAATTGCGGCGTTCGTGTTGAACGTGATTCACACGGGAGTCATCCCTCAGCTGTCAGGAGATGCCAATGCCTATCGAGAGGCTTTTCGCGCAACAAGGTTTTATCAGATCGTAACGCTGCTGCGGTTTTCCCTGCTGCTTGTGCCACCTGCGGTAAAAAACACAGAGTCGCTGGTCAAGAAACTGGCTGTCATCTGCCTTACGGGGGGATATCTTCTTGCGGAAATGCTAAGCGGCTGGAGAGGCTATACACTACAGGCAATGATTCTTTTGGCGACATCCTGGTTTCTGTTCTCGGATGTTAAAAACGAGAATGTGAGGAAGCGGAATCTCCTGTTTGGTTCTTTCGGTGTTGCTGCGATTCTGGTTTTTATTGTGGTGGTGACCGTTACGCGTGACAGCACATTTGATTCCCTGGTCAGAAGAGCACGCTATGCAGTTGAAAACTTTTACCTGTATGTGGCACCGAACTTTCTGAATGTCCAGTCTGCCATGGAGAAGGTTCAGCCGAAAGGTACTTTTCTGTATACAACCGAAATTTTCTGGGGGATCTTTCGAAAGCCCTGGGAGATCCCACAATATATTTATTCGGATATCGAATACAGCATCGGGGCTTATAATGTGTGCACCTATCTGCTGGAACCATATTGCGATCTGGGCTTGCCGGGAACAATGGTATGGTCGGCGATCATTGCCTTTTTTTCGGGAGAGGCGTTCGGCAGATGCAGGAGGAATCCTTCCGGGTTCTTTCTGGTTTTGCTGGGCATTATGAACATTACGATTTTTTATCTGCATAATAATTTCTTCCTGCGGTCTACAACGGTTTTGCTATGGCTTGCTGCGGGAGGAGTTATCGGCCTGTGGATTACCAGACAAAAGGAAACGGAAGAGAATGGCAGCAAAGTCCTATAAGAAAAATATCATTTACAACTCCATTTACCGCTGCGTCGTAGTGATTATGCCTCTCATCACGTCTCCCTATCTGACGAGAGTTCTCGGGGCAGAAAAACTGGGGATCTATTCCTCAGCCAATGCATTTGCAACCTATTTTGTCATTTTCACGCTGCTTGGAGTAAATGACTATGGAAATCGCAAGATTGCGCAGGTTCGCGGAGACAGAGGAAAGCTGTCGGACAGTTTCTGGCAGATTTATTATCTGCAGTTTTTCCTGACTTTTCTGCTCCTGGCGATTTATCTTGTAAGCATCTCTCTCCATAAAAAGCACTTTACCATCCAGTTAATTCTAGCAATTTACGTGCTTTCTTCTGTCTTTGAGATCAACTGGTTTGCATTCGGACTTGAGGAATTTAAACTGACGAGCATTCGAAGCATCATCACCCGGATCGGAATCGTCATCTGCATTTTTCTCTTCGTCAAGAAGCCTACAGATTTGTGGAAGTATACCCTGATCATCACGATGGGGAATTTGATCTCTCTGGTTATTATCCTCCCGCTGATCACCCGCTATACGGATTTCAGGAAACCGGACTTCCGGGAAATTGCATCCCATGTAAAGCCTAATCTGATTCTGTTTCTGCCGATTATTGCAACGAGTGTGTATCAGTATCTCAGCAAAATCATGCTGAGTGCATGGTCTACAGAGGCAGAAGTCGGTTTCTATCAGAATGCAGAGAATATTGTTACACTGCCGTCTTTTATCACAACAGCCATCGAAACGGTTTTGATGCCGTATGCCTCGAACCTGGTGGCGAACGGAGATAACGACGAGCAATTGTTTCGCTCTACGCTTAAATATACCTCGATTATGAGCATTGCCATGGCGTTCGGAATGTTCGCCATAGCCAAAGATTTTATTCCGTGGTATCTCGGCAAAGGCTTTGAACGGTCTGCTGTGCTGGTTATGATGATGGCACCGATTGTTTTTTTCAACAGTTTCTCTACGGTAATGCGTTACCAGTATATTATTCCGCATGAAATGGACCATGCGAATCTTGCAGCGATGTTCAGCGGAGCAGGCACAGATATCATTCTGAATCTCATTTTGATTCCGCGTTTCGGTGCGGCAGGAGCAGCCGCGGCTACCGTGGCTTCCTACCTGGTGACGCTGCTGATTCAGGCTCTGGTGATCAGCAGAAAAATGGAGTTTCTCTCAGCAATACGCGCATTTCTGCCAAGCGTGCTGTTCGGTGTGATCATGGCAGGCTGTGTGAAACTGCTTTCCGAGCTTTCTGTCCATATTATTCTGAAAATAGGGATTGAACTGATCGTCGGAGCTTCGGTGTTTCTCGGATGCACGCTTCTCTGGCTTTCAAAGACAGGAGACCCTGTTCTCTCCAATCTGCTTGCCACATGGAAGAACAAACGGAAAGGTTGATATCAAATGGTACGGAGGACAAGCGAGCAAAAGAAGAATGCAGTTATTGTAATAGAGGTAGCCAACAGAGAGCTCGATAATGCGCTGCTTTTGAAAGCCGAGCTGGAAAAGCGGGGCTATCACGTAAGCATCATGAGCAAAACAGAGCAGCTGCGGTTTCAGGAGACGGATATTCTGATTACACCGAACTGTTATATCAAGTCCAATTATGATTTTTACCGCTATCTGTTAAACTGCAAAAGTGGCAGGATTGTAAACCTGCAGTATGAACAGGTGCTTTCGCCCATTGAAGAAGACAATGAGTTGTATAGCCTTGACGCGACAACGAAACAGATTACCCACATCTGCTGGGGGCGACACACGGTTGACAGGCTAAGGCGGAAAAATGTGCCTATGGAGCTGCTGCCCATAACAGGGGCGATTCAGCTCGACACAACGCGGCCGCAATTTAATGCATATTGGAAAAGCAGAGATCAGATCGCGGAAGAATTCGG
>JAFUGY010000085.1 GCA_017469115.1 Oscillospiraceae bacterium | reverse complement strand
CTGCATCAATGCGTTATGCGCGGTGGGATTCCATTTGCGGTTGAAGTCCCGCAGTATAATCAGTCCGTGCTGGATGCAATGGCAGAAGCGAAGAAAATATCCCGTGATCCGAGCGTTCCCGGTTATACAAATTTGGATGATTTGAAAGCCGCACTGGAAGCTGAATAATGTATACTCTCAAATTTACCACAGCTTATAAGAAGAGCTATAAGCTGATGAAAAAGCGTGGCCTTGACCTTTCCTTATTGGATGAAGTTATCGACACCCTGCGTCAAGAGTTACCCTTGGATGAGAAGTATCGCGATCACGAGCTGACGGGTTCTTTCAAAGGTTTTCGGGAATGCCATATCAAGCCTGACTGGCTTCTGATCTATCTCGTTGAGAACGATATTCTGACGCTTACCCTTGTAGACACGGGTACACATTCGGATATTTTCAAAAAATGAATGCATGCGGCGGTGTCGGAACTGGTCACTCCGGCACCGCCGATCTTTATACTATCATACTATCACACGAACCAGCCTATGTGCATAATCGTTGGATGCATACAGGCAAACGATTATGCATCCTCCACCTTTTTGTTTTAGACTTGACATTTTCATTGGATTCTATTATATTATAGTTAACTAAGTTAGCTAAGGAGTGGTAACGATGACAGCTGTCAATATGTTCGACGCAAAGACGAACCTTTCCAGATATGTTGCAGCGGTTGAGGCAAAAGAAGAAGCGTATATTGTTATTCTTCGCAACGGCAAGCCTGCTGCCAAAATAGTTCCTTTCGAGTCGGATGAAGGCAGACGGATCGGCATTGCAAAAGGAAAACTCCCGGTTATGGAGGATCTTCAGGAATTTAACAGCATTGATATTTCCTCTGATTTTTTGGGGGCAGGAGCACTTCTATGAAAATTCTGCTGGATACCCCTGTCATCATCTGGGCGCTTACAGATGATAACCGGCTGAACCACACCGCGAGAGAACTGATTTCCGCTCCGGACAGTCTTATTTTCTACAGCGTGGCTTCTCTCTGGGAGATTGCCATAAAGAATCAGAAAGCGCCGGAAAAATGTCCGTATCATGAGAAGGAAATCATGGAATTTTGCTCTCAGGCAGGTTATCTGCCGCTGGACATTCAGGCACCTCATATTTTCGGCGTCAGAAACCTCAAGCTCAGAAAAGACCGCATTCCAGGTAACTATGATCCGTTTGACAGAATTCTTCTCTCTCAGGCGAAAACGGAAACCTGCATCTTTTTATCTCATGACTCCGTTTTTGAAAATTACGAAGAGGGCTGTATCCTTATGATCTGATACCAAATGAATCAGGGGCGGGTTTGATCCCGTCCCTGTTGTATGTCTGTATACTTGTTTCCCGCTTTTTCTTATAAATCCAATTCCATCTGCTCATATTTCGGAGGAATTTCGGCCATATACCGGAAGCACTCCTCCGGATCATGAATGATCCCGTGTTTTTCACAGACGTCCGTGAAATACTGCATGAGTTCAGCATGCCGCGGGCTCAGCACCTCATAGGCATTCCCGTATTGCCTTCGGTATTGCTCCGAAAGCCCCGGAAAATGCCGGTCCAGATTTTTATAGTAGTACTCCCGATTGCCGTCCCGGAGCGTCATGCCCATGTTAAAGCAGACGATCCCCTTCACGCCGGCATCGATGCACCAGCCCAGAATGGTTTCAACGTTCTCCTTCGTATCCGTCAGATACGGCAGAAGGGGTGTCATCCACACTACCGTGGGGACGCCTCTTTTTTGAAACTCTTTGAGAACTTCATACCGCCGCTTTGCGGACACCACATTCGGTTCCAGCTTCCTCCCTAGGTTCTCATCCGCAACTGTCAACGTCATCTGAAGTACGGCTTTTGCCTTTCGATGAATGCGCTCAAGCAGATCAAGATCCCGCAGCACAAGATCGGATTTTGTGATGACGGTGGCACCGAATTCATATTGATCCAGCAGTTCCAGGCAGCGCCGCGTGAGCATCAGCTGCTTTTCACAGGGCTGGTAAGGATCTGACATGGAGCCGGAACCGATGACCGCCTTCTTCCGTTTGCTGCGCAGAATTGTCTCCAGCAGCTCCGGAGCATTCTGCTTCACCTCGATGTCTTCAAACGGATGCTGAAACTGATAGCAGGTGCTTCTGGAATCACAGTAAATGCATCCATGGGTGCACCCGCGATAGAGATTCATGCCGTTCCATCGGGTCAGCAACGATTTTGCTTCAACAAAGTGCATCTGTTCTCCACTCCCAGGCAGAGGGATCCGTATCCGTCCGGATGATGCAATCGGCTCCCTCCTCGATCGAAAAGTGTTGAAAATACCGCTCTTCCATGGGAATCCAGATCTTTTCAAAGGCCGTATAATGATCCCCTTCCCGCGCCTGCAGGCGCGTCGTCTGGACGGCTTTCTCCGCTGTGACAAAGAGCTTCACATCGTAGGCATTCGCCAGAAGCGGGTGCTGGGAATAACTGCCTTCCACAATGTTCACCGCTGCAGGGAGAAACACTTTTTCCGGCAGATATCTCCGCTGCGGGCAGGAAAACGGACGGTACAGAACCTTTTGCCCGTTTCTCACCGGTTCGAGAATGTCGGCATAAAACCGGTGCAGATCCATATTCCCTGCAGGAATTTCTTCCCAGTTTTCCTGCCGGAAGCGAAACGGCAGATAATAGTCATCCATATGAAAAAGATTCGCCTGCAGGGCTTCGGCAAGTTCCGCCCCGAGCCGGCTCTTTCCGCAGCCGCATCTCCCGTCAATGGCAATCAGAAGTTTTCCTTTTTTCTCCAGCAGGTGTTGAAGCCGGATCAGATTGTCTCCCATCAGCTGCCTCCTGTCTTGTCTGTTTTATTCATTATACGGTGCTGCTTTCTCCTTTGTCAATCGCTTTCTGCCTTGCATTTTCTCTGTGGCTGTATTATCATATCGGCAGCTTTTATCCGTGAGGGATCTATGGAAAAGAATTATAACAAAACCATCGTTGCCTGCTTTGTGGGCTATATTGTGCAGGCGATCGTCAACAATTTTACGCCTCTG
>JAFUGY010000084.1 GCA_017469115.1 Oscillospiraceae bacterium | reverse complement strand
TGCTGGATATGGCGCTGGTTGAGGGGCATGAATCGCTTCTTCTCGGTGTGGCTTTTGCCGTTATTGTGGGCTTTGGTGCAAAAGCCGGGCTCTTCCCGCTTCATGCCTGGCTGCCGACTGCGCATCCCGTTGCCCCGGCCCCGGCATCTGCGGTGCTGTCCGGCGTCATCACAAAAGCAGGCGTTATTGCGATCCTCCGCGTAATTTATTACCAGTTTGGGGTTTCTTTCCTTAGCGGTACCTGGGTGCAGACAGCTCTGCTCTCCACAGCCCTGCTCACGGTTTTCATGGGCTCCTCCATGGCTTACCGCGAAAAAATCCTCAAAAAGCGTCTGGCGTACTCTACCGTCAGCCAGGTCAGCTATATTTTGTTCGGCCTCTTTTTGATGAACACCACCGCCATGACGGGTTCGCTCCTGCATGTGCTCTGCCACAGTGTTGTGAAAGACGGGCTTTTCCTTTGCGCCGGTGCAATCATCTATAAAACCCACAAAACTAATGTCACTGAGCTCACCGGAATCGGGAAAGAAATGCCGATTGTCCTCTGGTGCTTTACATTATGTTCGCTGGCATTGGTCGGTATCCCGCCGATGTGCGGTTTCATGAGCAAATGGTATCTCGCGCTCGGCTCCCTTGCCAGCAGCATTCCCGTAATCAGCTGGCTCGGCCCTGTGATTCTGCTGATCTCCGCATTGCTCACAGCAGCCTATCTGCTTCCCATCACCATCAAGGGCTTCTTCCCGGGAGAGGATTTTGATTATGCCTCCCTTACCAAAAAAGAGCCAAATGCCTGGATGCTGGTGCCGGTTGTGGTTCTCGCCTGCCTCGCCGCATTTACGATTTTCCCCCAGCCCTTCCTTTCGCTGGTAGAACGCGTTACCGCCTCTCTGATGTAAGGAGACGCCTATGAATGTGAAATGGATATTCCTGCCGGTGCTCCTACCTATGCTGGCTGGGATCGGCATCACGTTTCTCCCCTTCCGTTTGCAAAAAACACGAAACATATTCACAGCCGCTGCTGTTATCCTGAATTCTCTCATCATTTTTACCCTGGTTCTCTCGCATACCTCAGGCACGCTGACGTTGCTCAACCTCACAAAGGACCTTCCTCTTACCCTGAAGCTGGATGGGCTTGGGGTCGTCTTTCTCGGTCTGATCGGTTTTCTCTGGCCGCTTGCGATTTTCTATTCCTTTGAGTATATGGAGCACGAAGAAAACCTCCCGCGTTTCTTCAGCTTTTATACGATGAGTTATGGCGTGACGGCCGGTGTCGCTCTCAGCGGTAATCTCATTACCATGTATTTTTTCTACGAACTCTTAACTCTCGTCACCATCCCGCTCGTTGCCCACGAGGGTGACAGGCGCTCCATGGCTGCCACGCGGAAATACATTTACTATTCCATCGGCGGCGCCACCCTTTCGTTTGCGGGCATCCTGATGCTCTACAGCCGCACCGGATGCACGGAGTTTCTTTACGGCGGTGCTGCTTCGCCTTTTGCGGGAGACCGGTTTCTGCTCATTGCCTGGTTGCTCACCTTCATCGGCTTCGGTGTAAAAGCCGCTGTTTTCCCGCTCCATGCCTGGCTGCCGGCGGCCGGCGTCGCGCCGACTCCTGTTACTGCTCTGCTCCATGCCGTGGCCGTCGTTAAAAGCGGTGTGTTTGCTTCCATCCGCAGCACCTTCTATGCCTTCGGGCCGGTGTTTCTTGCCGGAACCTGGGCGCAGAAAACCGCAATGGCCATCACTGCTTTCACCATCGTTTTCGGTTCCGCCATGGCGCTCCGGGAACAGCATCTGAAACGGCGTCTGGCTTATTCAACCGTCAGCAATCTCAGTTATATTCTCTTTGGCATGTCTCTTCTGACATTCGACGGGCTGACCGCCGGTCTGAGTCACATGCTCTTTCACGGCATCATGAAAATCACGCTCTTCTTCTGCGCCGGAACGGTCCTTTGCAAAACCGGCCGGGAATACGTGCCGCAGACTGTTGGTCTCGGTCGCAAAATGCCTTTTACCTTTCTCACCTTCGGCATTGCAGGTCTCGCCTTGACGGGAACCCCGCTCCTCCCCGGTTATATCAGCAAGATGAATCTTCTGCAGGCTGCAGCGAATATCGGAAGTCCCTTTGCCATGGCCGGCATCGCAGCGCTCCTTCTTTCCGCTATTTTAACGGCTGCCTATCTCCTGCCGATGACGGTGCGTGCCTTTCTCGTGAATCCGGAAGAGTCTCCCTCTTTTACGGAAAAGGATCAGGATCCCGGTGCCCGTATGCTGGTGCCGTTTGCTGTGCTTGTTGCTGTCATGCTGATTCTCGGCATTCATGCCACACCGCTGATGAACGCGCTGGAAAGCCTCATCTCCGGCGGAATGTGAAAGGAGATTCCTGATGAAAAACCAATCATTTCTCCTGCCGCTGGCAGCCTTTTGGCCCATGTTGACAGCGCTTGTCACTTACTGCATCGGGCGAAAAAATAAAAGCGCACGCAATCGGTTTGCACAGGCAGCCATGGGTATTGAATTCATTCTCCTCCTGTATCTTCTGCAAACCGTTCTGCGCATCGGCAATCTCGCTTGCTCCCTCCCCGGGCTTCTCGGCGGGCTTCAGTTTGAAGCAGATGGGTTCCGCGCGCTCTACGCGCTCATTGCCGCCGTCATGTGGCTGGCTACCACTGTCTTTTCGGAAGAATACCTCGGCCACTACCGCAATCGTAACCGTTATTACTTCTTTACGCTGCTTACCTGCGGTGCAACCGTCGGCGTATTTCTCTCGGCTGATCTTCTCACAACTTTTATCTTCTTTGAAATCATGTCCTTCACCTCGTATGTGATGGTTATCCATGATGAAAACCCCTCTGCCATGCGTGCCGGGCAAACGTATCTTGCCGTGGCAGTTCTGGGAGGCATGGTCATGCTTATGGGGCTCTTCCTCCTCTACACGCTCACCGGAACACTCTCGATTGCCTCTCTCCGCGAAGCCTGTGCTTCTCTCTCTTCCGAACAGCGTCCGAAGCTCTATCTTGCCGGTGCTTTGATGCTATTCGGGTTTGGTGCAAAAGCAGGTATGTACCCGCTGCATATCTGGCTTCCGAAAGCGCATCCGGTAGCACCTGCCCCGGCCTCCGCGCTGCTCTCCGGCATTCTGACGAAGGCGGGTATCTTTGGCGTGCTGGTTCTTTCCTGCCGGATCTTCCTGCACGACCGCACCTGGGGTATCGCTATTCTGGCGCTTGGAGTGCTCACCATGTTTACAGGTGCCCTTATCGCCGTTTTCTCCGTCAATCTCAAGCGTACCCTCGCCTGCTCTTCTGTTTCACAGATCGGCTTTATCCTCGTCGGGGTCGGGATGCAGTGCCTTCTTGGGGAAGAGAACACTCTCGCCGTCTGGGGCACGGAGCTTCATATGATCAATCACTCGCTGATCAAACTTGTGCTCTTCATGGCAGCCGGAGCTGTCTATATGAATCTCCATAAGCTTGACCTGAACGATATCCGTGGCTTTGGCCGCGGCAAGCCGCTGCTCACCTGCATCTTTCTCTCCGGTTATCTCGGCATTGCCGGTGTTCCGCTTTTTAACGGATATATCAGCAAGACATTGCTGCACGAAAGCATTGTGGAGTATATCGAGCTTCTGGAAGAAGCCGGACGCAGCATCGTTCTGATGAAAAGTGTGGAATGGATCTTCCTCTTCAGCGGCGGTCTGACAGTCGCCTATATGACAAAACTGTTTGTTTCCATCTTCCTGGAGAAGAATTCCGACAGCGCCGTGCAGGCTAAGTTTGATGCCCTCTCCGGTAAGTATATGCATTTCAAGAGCATCCTTGCCCTCTGCCTTCCGGCTGTTTTTCTCCCGATCATGGGCAGCTTCCCCTCTCACTTCATGCAGAGATTTGCAGAAATCGGGCAGGGATTCATGAACGGCGAATCCCCTTCACACGCCATTGCCTGGTTTTCCGGCACCAATCTGAAAGGCGCGGCAATTTCCATCCTCATCGGTGTGGTTGTTTATTTCGGCTTTATCCGGACGGTTTTAATAAAAAAAGAGCCGGATGGCTCTTCACATTATGTTAACCTCTGGCCTTCCGGACTTGATATGGAAGATACGATTTACCGTCCTCTCTGTTCCCTTCTGGCAAAAGCAGCCGTAGGGTTCAGCAGTATTGCTGCTTCTTTCCCGGATTGGATTGTTACAGCCCTTCGTAAAACGGTTCTCCGTAAAATTCCCATCCCGGATCCTGATCCGGCGGATCACACACCCGGAGAGCTTTCTGTCGATATTCATCTCCCGGAAGAGACTTCCCGCGTTCTCAATGATTTTTCTTACGGTCTCATCCTCTTCGGGATTGGCCTCGTTGTGATGATCGTCTACCTTGCCATCCGTGCATCATGATCGGTTTTATCTTATGTCTTCTTATTTATTTCAACTGTATTATGTAATCTTTTAGAACACTCCCGCTGTCAATCTGCTCGACAGCGGGAGTCGCTGTATTTATGGCTGACTGGCTTTCTCCTCGGCACCACAGCAGAATTCTTACAACTTTTTAATCATTGCCGATTTCCGGAAGAAAGCGATTCCATAGCAGAGAACCGTTTCAAATCCGATGTCCAGGTTCTTTGCATATTCCCCATCAACAATCTGCTGTAGTGCCTCATCGCAAAGATTTTCCATATTCCTTTTTTCGTCGGCCTTTTCACTTCGATGATCATAGCTCGCCGGTTGTCCACATCGAGGAGCTGAAGGTCCGGCCTGCCGAGTCCCCGTTCTTTATTGGATCTTGTCTCGTAACCCCGGTCTACAAACAGACCCGCCATAAATGCATGATAATAATCTTCGTGGTAGTCCATATAACTGATGGTCTTCCACAGCAGATCGGACATGATCTTTGATGCTGTCGCGGTATCTCCTGACCATAGTGCATCCATCATCGCTTCCTGCTGCGATCTGTCCAGTTTCTCCTTAAAGTATACTGCTACTGTATCTTGAAATATCCCTGCAATCTCTACATTGGGAATGCGGAGTGACACGGTGCTGCCTTCGTCAACGGTAGAGGCCTTCGTCAGATATCCTGTCATCAGAAGTACGCTCCAAAGGTTCTGCTCCGATTCATGCAGAATGTCATAGGTTAGCTCATCCGAAACAGTCTCTTGAATGGTACCGCCGTTCATCAGTGTCTCAAATTTACCGGAAACCTTAAATCGGCCGACAAACTCCTTAATCACGCCATTGCTGCTCGTATTGCGCCAATAGTTTTTCGGCTCAGCATTTTCGCGGCGTAAAAGGGCAGCCACATAGCTTGCCACATCCCAGGGACAATAAACCTGGTTGTTGCCAAACACATAGCCATCATACCACTCACGAATGATATCTGTTTTATCGGTACAGCCAGCCTCCGCAAGCAGCCGGTTGACTTCGCTCTGTGTGAATCCGAAATATTCGGAAAAGTCTTCGTCCAGCACAGAGTAGGACATGAAGTTGTTCGTGCCCGTGAAGATGCTCTCCTTGGCAATCCTCAGGCATCCCGTGACCACGGCAAACTTCAGATACTCATTGGTCTTCAGTGCGATGCTCAGCATCCCCTTGATCACATCCAGCATCTGCACATAATAACGGTTCTGCTCCGTGTTCTTTTCGCTCGCTTTTGCCAACGGTACGTCATATTCGTCCATGAGCAGAATCACAGGTTTGCCATAAACTGCATTCATCATGCGCATGATAGTCTTGAGGCTTCCCTTCACGTCAGACAGTGATCCTTTCTGATACTTAAGCCGTTCAAAGATATCAGCATCAGCGGAATCAATGTGGACACTCTCAAACAGGGAAACAATGGTTTTACAGTAATCTGCAAGGATAGACTGTAACTGCTCATACGCGCTTTCAAAATCCAACCCGTCTACATCCTTAAAAGAGATAAACAGCACAGGATACCGGTTCATCCAGGTAGCACAAAACTCTTCATGCTTTGATACATTCAGCCCCTCAAACACAGCCTTGCTGTTGCGGTTGATATCGAAAAAGCTCTCCATCATGCTCATATTCAGCGTCTTGCCGAATCTTCGTGGCCGTGTAAACAGTGTAACCTTATTTCCTGCTCTGCCAACCAGATCATATAACAATTCCGTCTTATCTACATAGTAAAGCCCCGTTTTCCTGATCTCTTCAAAGCTCTCATCCCCGACAGCAATTCTGATTGCCATTTCCGGTACTCCTTTCTGTCAAACAAGCATCTGATTGAAAGAATTATATCACTCAATCCGCTTCTCTTCAAGGCACGAAGACCTCAAACTCGTTTGAAATCCAACTCAATCTTATCTCTGTAAATCACTCTTCCTGTTATGTGCTGCTCATAAGTGCGAAAGGGCGTGTTCTTTTATAGAATCTTGAATGCCTTTGGGAGATACCGAATCAGATCCGATGGGGCGAGGGAATAATCCCCAATTTCCAGTGCAGCCAAATCACCGGCAAGCCCATGCAGAAACACTGCACATCTCGCGGCATACAGTGGCTCAAGCCCCTGTGCCAGCAATCCGCAAAGGATTCCGCACAGCACGTCGCCTGCTCCACCCTTGGCCATGGCCGGGTTTCCGGTGGGGTTGACGGTTATATCCCTGCCCTGGCAAACCAGCGTTCCGTATCCTTTCAATATCAGAATAACGTTTCTATGCTCTTCCGTAAAGCGTAATGCACCGGCAAGTCTGCCGTCTGTCAGATCTCCTCCGATTCTGCGAAATTCGCCCTCATGCGGCGTCAGAATCAATGGTGCACGGCATTCGGATAACAACCCCAAGTCTTGTGCACAAAGCGTCAGTGCGTCAGCATCCAGCACCAACGGGCAGGCAACATGCTTCAGCACCGCCTTTACTACTTGTTTTGCTTCCCCCCCTAAGCTGAGCCCGGGTCCGATGCAGCAGGCGCTCGCCTTTTCCAGATGCGGGAGAATGGTTGTCATCGCTTCATTTGAAATGCCACCCTGCACTGTTGCAGGTAAGCCCGTCACCAGAACCCCATCACATTTTATGGCTGCAATGGTATAAATGCTGTCAGGTACCATCAGGTGCGTCAACCCGGCGCCGCTGCGCTCACAGGCATTTGCTGCCAATACCGGAGCCCCGGAGAATCCTTTTGACCCGGCAATCACCAATGCCCTTCCATAGCTGTATTTATGGCTGACAGGCTTTCTAC
>JAFUGY010000083.1 GCA_017469115.1 Oscillospiraceae bacterium | reverse complement strand
CGACCGGTATGAAGAGCTGGCACGCCCTGCCATGCGCATGCGTGCTTTTGCCAATCAGATCGAGGAGCTTCGCTCCTTTGCCGGGCAGAATACCCCGGATCTTCTCTTTGATGAGATTATCGAGAAAACCGGCTATATCCGTGCCCTGCAGGAAAAGAACACCCAGGAGGATACCGCGCGTATCGAAAACGTACAGGAGCTGAAATCCTCCATCCTTACCTATATGACCGAATCCGGCGACAATACTCTTGCCGGCTATCTTGCAAACGTCGCCCTCTACACCGATCTTGATAACTATGATACTACGATGAGTGCCGTCACCCTCATGACGATGCACTCCTCCAAAGGCCTCGAATTCCCCCATGTTTTTATCGTCGGCATGGAAGAGACAATCTTCCCCTCCGTGCAGGCCATCGGAGAAAGCGAGGAGATGGAAGAAGAGCGCCGCCTTTGCTACGTCGCCATCACCCGCGCTATGCAAACCCTCCATCTCGTCTGCGCCAGAGAGAGAATGATCTTTGGTAAAACCACTGCCAACCGCGTTTCCCGTTTTGTGGATGAAATCCCCGAGGAGGATATCCACAAAAATGTGCCGAAAGGCTACGGTTTCCATGATGAGGAAGCTTCGCCCTATCGGCAGCGTTCCGAGAGCGGCTACGGCACCGGCTATGTCTCTCCCTTTGCCGCCAAACCGAAGAAACCCAGAATTTACGATGAACATACCGTCAAAGCTCCTACGGCCTCCAAAACCGAGCAGAAGCCGCTTCTTCAGCTCGTCGTGGGAGACAAAGTCCGCCACCAGTCCTTCAAAGAGGGAACCGTAATCAAGATTACACCCATGGGCAACGACGCTCTTCTCGAAATTGAATTCCCCGCTATCGGCAATAAAAAGCTTATGCTCCGCACCGCCTCCGTTTATATGGAAAAATTATAATCCCGCAACCCAACCCGCAACAAAGCCCAACGGCTAAGCACACGACGTGTAGCGAGTGTGCGAAGCGAAACGTGGGTTTGTTGCGGAAAAGAGAAAATGGCTCGAATGTCTTTTCCGTAAAAGGCAAGCCTTTTACGGCAGACATGAAGTAGCCATTTTCTCGACAGCTCGCGCGCAGTGCACCGATCACGAGGCAAAATGTTGTCCCCGCGAGCGCCTGCACTGCACTTCGTACGACGAATGATATAGTCTGAAAGGAGCCCATCATGAAAACAAGAACAAAAAACAAAGCCCCTGTTTTCTCACTGATCTTTGGTATTATCCTTGCCAGCTTTGTTGCCGAAAACTGGACGGAAACCGAGCACATGCTTCATGTTCTCTTCGGCTCCACCCCTTCTTATCTGCAGCGTTATTTCGTCAACCGCCCGAGGGATTTCATCTATCCCGCAGCCCTGATTCTTGCAGTTCTGTTTCTTTTCAGCGCAATCATGCGCATCATGCGAGGATCAAAAGAAAAGCAGGGAAGTCTCACCCAAAAGAAAGACCATACCCACGACCGTACCGATACCGTCGCCTATGATCGTCATGAATCCCAGACCGATCATTACATCAAGCAACTCGACGGTTTCCTCAAAGCCGGCATTATCGACCGCTCGGAGTACAATCAGCTCATCCGCCGCTATAAAGGCTAAGGAGAAACAACCGTGAAACCAAATTTTCCCACAACCCCGCAGGAAATGGAAGCCGGCCTGAACGCCTATTTCGATCTCTTCCGCCGCGAGTATCCCGATTGCATTAACAACATGCTCAATCTCTCCATCCACTCCTGCGATCCTGCTTCACGCACCGTTGTTTTCCTTGCACATACCATGCCATGGATGAGCAACTCCACGGGGGTTGTGCACGGCGGCATTCTCGCTACTTATCTCGATTATGCCATGGGTATGCTCTGCCATTACCTCAGCGGCGCCCAATCCGACCCGTCCATTCACCTTGACACCAATTTTCTTCGTCCCGTATCTCTTAACGAAGCGATTCTGATTCGTGCCTCCGTCACAAAGCTCGGCGCCCGTGTCTGCTTTGCAGAAGCTTCCATTGCCCGTGCGGAAGAGCCTGAAACGCCCCTCGCCACCGCCCTTGGCACTTATTGTGTTATATCCTGAGATAAAAGGAGTATTCACAAACCATGTTTTACTTTCTTCTTTCCTCTCTTCTGTCTTATGACGTTATTCTGATTGCAGCCGCAATTATTCCGGCGATCTTCCTCATGGTGAAGGTCTATCGTTCCGATCGTCTGGAACAGGAGAGCCCTTCCATGCTGTGGGTTCTTGTCCGTGCCGGCATCTTTTCTGCCCTGATCGCGCTCGTGCTCGAGCGTGTATTCAGCGAGGTCCTTACCCTGATCGTTCCGATGAATCATCCCATGTATACGGTGCTGCTGTATTTCGTGGTTGTGGCCGTTTCCGAAGAAGGTGCCAAATACTTTATGCTCCGCAGATCTTCCTGGAATTCAGCGGAATTTAACTGCCAGTACGATGGCGTCGTCTATGCGGTCTTCGTCTCCCTTGGCTTTGCCTTGTGGGAAAATATCAGCTACGTCATGCATTACGGGTTCTCCACCGCGTTGGTCCGTGCCGTCACGGCGATTCCGGGCCACACAAGCTTCGGCGTGTTTATGGGCGTGTTCTACGGCATTGCCCGCAGGGAGGAAAATGCCTTTTCTCATGACCGTTCCATGCTTTACCGTGTGCTTGCTGTCCTCATTCCGATTCTGCTCCACGGCGCTTATGATTATATCGCCAGCACGGAATCTTCTTCCTGGTATTTCGTCGCCTTTATTGCAGTCCTTTTTGCTGTGTCCTATTGGCTGATCTCCAAAATGAGCAAAAACGACCAATATATCTGAATAAGAACATCATGAAATATAAAAAATGGGCTGTCTGAAAATAGACAGCCTTCTTTTTTAGAGATAGCCTTTGCGGCGTTTGGCGGTATCAATCAGTTCTTTTGCCTCGTCCATCGCGGCAGGGAGGAAAGCCGCGGAAACATCGGTTTTACCTTTCTTTTCCTGTGCTTTGATTTCTTCCCAGTTGCGCATCACTTCTTTGGAGGACCCGGCTTGCTGATCACCGAAAACATGAGGGTGACGGCGGATCATTTTTTCCGTGATTCCCTCCGCTACGTCATCCAGCGTGAAAAAGCCTTCTTCCTCTGCGATTTGTGCATGCATGACGATCTGCAGCAGCAAATCCCCGAGCTCTTCTTTCAGATTTTCGGGATTTCCGGTTTCCTTCAGCACATTGATCCCGCAGACGACTTCGGCAGCTTCTTCAATGCAGGCAGCCTTCAGGCTCATATGGGTCTGCTCCCTGTCCCAGGGACATCCGTCTTTCGCACGAAGGCGGGCAATCACCGATTTCAGTTGATCTATAGATTTCATGGTTTTTATTCCGTTTCTTTTGCCGGGAGTGGAGATGAATCCGGCGTTTGTTTTTTTGGATTGTACCATACAGCGCAGAGATTCGCAAGAAAAACCCCAATAAAAAGGAAGCGGAGAAAGAGCTTGTGCCCCGATGAAACTTGTGATAGGATAAAGAAAAACTCTCCACCAACTTTAGAGTTTTACGGAGGTGAACGGACCGATGCTGCCGGAACAGAAACAGAATCTGTTGCCCATTGGCAAAATGGCTGCTGCGAACGGAGTCTCCATTGCTACGCTGCGGCTTTACGATCAGATGGATCTTTTAAAACCCTTTTATACCGATCCGGACAGCGGATACCGGTACTATGACATCCGCCAGACGTCGCGTCTGGATACCATCCGCTACATGAGAGATCTGGACATGAGCCTCTCCGACATCCGTGATATTCTTCAGAAGGAAGACCTGACGCTCATTGAGGAAAAGCTGATTGCGAAAGATGCCCAGATTCATCGCCAAATGCAGGAGCTGAAGGCCATGCACGATGCCGTGGAACGCACAATACAGTCGATTGAGCGCTATCGAAAGTCACCCACCAGCGGTACGATTTCTCTGGAATTTATCAACCGCCGGATGATTTTGTACACGCCCTGTTCCTGCAATTTTTATGAATCGGGGATTGTAGCTTATGAAAAAATCATTCAGGATCTCCGCACCCGGCTGATGGAGATGGAATTGCCCCAGTTTCTCTCCTACAGCATGGGCACTTCCGTTCGAAAAGAGGATTTTGAGAGGGGAGAACTGGTGCCGGACAAAGTCTTTATTTTTGGAGACAGCCACCTGAAAGACTACAGCCCGAACGTCTGTCTGCTGGAGAGCGGCATGTATGCCTGTATCTATCTCGACCGGTTTGATGATGAAATCCCGTGTGCAGCAAGGCTTTTGGATTACTGCAGGGAAAACCGATATACCATCAGCGGTGATTACATCTGTGAAGAGCTGACGGAATTCAATGTTTTTGATAATCGCCAGCGCAGCATGTTCCTGAGGCTGCAGGTTCCGATCACTTTTCAAAAATAAATCAGGGTTATCCCTGTGTGAGCGCTGCTCTGCCGTAAGCTTTCCTGTAAGGAACCAATGGAAAATTATGGTTGACTCTCCAGTTACTGCAGGTTGTATGATAAATACATCTCAAATTTAAGGAGGTCCATTTCAAATGGAAAAAGTGAAAGTAGTTCAGTACGGCTGCGGCAAAATGAGTAAGTATACCCTCCGTTACCTCCATGAGCACGGCGCTCAGATCGTCGGCGCAATCGGCCACAAGCCGGCGGTCGGCCAGGATGTAGGTGACTGGGCAAACCTCGGCATCAAGACCGGCATTATCATTTCCGACAATGCGGAAAAGGTTCTCGATGAGTGCAATGCAGATGTTGCCATCATCACCACCCGCAGCTTCATCGGCGATATTTACGATGCCATTGAGCAGTGCGTAACGCGCGGTATCAACGTCATCACCACCTGCGAAGAAGCCATCTATCCCTGGACGACTTCTGCAGAAATGATCAACCGCATCGACGCTCTTGCCAGAGAGAATAACTGCACGGTCTGCGGCAGCGGCATGCAGGACATTTTCTGGATCAACATGGTCGGTCTGGTAGCAGGCGGCTGCCATAAGATCGAGAAGATCAAAGGCGCTTACAGCTATAACGTAGATGAATACGGCATTGCCCTTGCACAGGCACACGGCTGCGACCTGACGCCTGCCGAATTCGAAGAGAAGATTGCACATCCCGCAGAGTTCGAGCCTTCCTACGCATGGAATGCTTCCGAAGCCATCTGCAACAAGCTCGGCCTCACCATCAAGAGCATTTCCCAGAAGCACGTTCCTTACGTCATCGATCATGACATTTACAGCTCCACGCTCGGCAAAGAGATCAAGGCCGGCAACTGCATCGGCATGTCCGCTGTTGTCACGATTGAGACGATGCAGGGCATCACGGTAGAAGAAGAGACCATCGGCAAAGTCTACGGCCCGGATGACGGCGATATGTGCGACTGGTGGATCACCGGCGAGCCCAACACCGAGTTCCACGTGGTGAAACCCGCAACGGTCGAGCACACCTGCGCAACCATCGTCAACCGCATTCCGTCCCTGCTCCGTGCACCGGCAGGCTATGTCACGGTAGACCAGTTCGATCAGAACGAGTATCTCACCTATCCCATGGAGTTTTACTGCTGATTGATTCTGTAAATTTCCTTCCCCGGGTTCTTTGAGAATCCGGGGATTTTTTTCTTGCAAAACAGGGCATAAGATGCTACAATACTCCCCGTATTGACGCATCGTAAAGGAGATTTCGCTATGAAGAAACTGCTTGTATTTGTTCTGACGCTTATCATGCTCTTCAGCTTTACTGCATGCGGCGGTTCCGGCAAAACCAGTTCGGCAACGGCAACGCAGGCTCCGGTGGCAACGCCGGCTCTCGCAACACCTCCCGCAAGAAATTAAACCGAAGAGAAGTTTTTTAAAATCGCACTCGATCGAGTGCGATTTTTCTTGTGATTTAAGAGTTTTCTTGGTATAATACCTTGATAAGCTTTGGCTTACAAAATCAACTCGTTTTGAATCAGGTTTTCCTGTGAAAAAACGGTTCTTCCCGGAGGTTTTTCCTATGAAAAAGGAGTTTCAGGCAATCCTTTCCCAAAAAAATCGCAAAGAATTGCCAAATGTTCTTCTGGTTTCTGCTGAATGTGCACCGCTTTCCAAAACCGGCGGGCTGGCGGATGTGATCGGAGCGCTGCCGAAGTATCTTTTATCTCTCGGTATGGACGCCCGTGTCATCACCCCTTACCACCGCTGTATCAAGGACAAATATGCTGACCGGGTTGAGCATCTCTTTACCTTTTATGTGGATCTGGGCTGGCGCCATCAGTACGTCGGCATAGAAAAGCTGATGCTCGACGGGGTAACGGTATATCTGGTGGACAATGAGTTTTTCTTCGGAGATGCTATCTATCGCGGCGGATATGCAGAAGGGGAGCAGTATTCCTTCTTCAGCCGCGCTGTGCTGGATGCTCTGCCGAATCTGGATTTTGTGCCGGATGTTCTTCATTGCAATGACTGGCATGTTTCAATGCTGCCGATGCTCGGGAAAACCCAGTATCCCGGCGGCTTGCAGGAGAAGGTGAAGTATCTTCTCTCCATCCATAACATCGCTTTCCAGGGGCGGTATGATTTCGGCTTTGTGCAGGATCTCCTCGGGGTTGATCCGAGATACTATACCTCCGATGTGATGGAACTCTGGGGCGCGGCTGACTTTATGAAAGCCGGTTGTTATTTCGCCGATAAAATCAGCACTGTCAGCCCCACCTACGCCGAAGAAATCAAAACCGACTATTTTTCCGAAGGACTTGGCGCCATTCTCAATGCCCGTTCTGCCGATCTCTGCGGCATTCTGAACGGGATTGATGCCGTCACTTTCAATCCGGCCAAGGATGCCATGATCCCGGCCCATTTCACAGCCGGGAATCGTGCCGGTAAGGCGAAGTGCAAAAAAGCGCTGCAGAAACGCCTCGGCCTTGCAGAAGAAAACAATCTGCCCGTTCTCTCCATGGTCACACGGATGACCGAACAGAAGGGGTTTGAGCTCGTCATGGCCACGCTGGAAGACATTATGGAGCATGAATCCCTTCAGTTTGTTCTCCTCGGCACGGGCGATCCCCGTTATGAGGACTATATGCGCTATATGGAGAACAAATACAAGGGTCGTCTTGTTTCCTATATCGGCTATAACGAAGAGCTTGCCCATCAGATTTATGCCGGGAGTGACTTTTTCCTGATGCCATCCCGGTTCGAACCATGCGGTCTGAGCCAGATGATCGCCATGCGTTACGGGTGCCTTCCCATTGTGCGTGAAACGGGCGGATTGAAAGACACCGTGCTTCCTTTTGATGGCCTGACCCGACAGGGCACCGGCTTCACCTTCCCGAATTTTGATGCAGGGGAGATGCGCGCTGCCGTTCATGATGCGCTGGCATGCTACTGCGATGAAGCTGCCATGGAGGCGCTGATACACAACGCCATGGGCACCGATTTCAGCTTCGAACGCTCCGCCGTGGAGTATGTGAAGCTTTATCTCTCCATGCTGGATGTGCTGCCCAAAAAGAAAGCTCACAAGGGAAAGCTTCCGGTTGAACTGGCAGAAGAAACCGCCGTGAAAAGCGCGGAAGAAGCCTCAGAATCGGAAATCATTGCAGAAGAAGCAAATCTGATCGCCGAGATGCAACCGATGCCTGAAAGCTGCGAAGCTGCGGTTGAAGCGGAAGAGAATGGTCAATCTGCGGAAAAATCGGAAGATAATATCGAATCCGCTGCTTCTGAAACAGAAAACACACCGGAGAATCCGGAGCAAAACAAACCGGAACAGCCGGTCGAGAGCAAAGAAAAGGAAGAATAAGACCGGGCAATGCAGAAGTCACTTACCGAAAAATGTTTTGATACGGTATGGGCAAAGGCAAGGGAAAACGCCGTGCCTTTGCTTTCTGCGCTCATTACGGGGCTGATTGCCTACGTTTTTTGCTTTACCCATAAACTGGAGATTCATGACGACCTCAACAACATGTTCTCACAGGGGTACCCGGTCTCTTCCGGACGGTGGGGGCTTGCATGGATTGAACAGTTTTTCCCCACGGTTTCGATTCCCTGGTTCAATGGGCTGGTGAGCCTGCTGCTGCTCAGTGTCGCAGCCTGCCTGGTGATTCGACTGTTTTCCATCAAACGGCCGCTGCTGCAGATGCTGCTGGCAGCTGTAATGGTAGCATTTCCCTCCCAGATGAACACCTTTGCCTACATGTTCACCACCATCCAGTATGCGTTTTCACTTTTGTTGGCGGTGACGGCTGCGTTCCTGCTCTCCCGTTCCGAAAAATGGCGGGATTTGTTGGTTCCGGCGGTCCTTCTGGTGGTTTCTCTGAGCATCTATCAACCCTATGTAGCGGTGTGTGCAAGCCTGCTGGTTGTATGGTGCCTCACGCTCTGCCTGTCAGAGGAATACAGCGGAAAAGATGTGATTTTCCGGGGGCTTCGGTATGTCGCGGTAATTGCTGTTTCCATGCTGGTTTATTACGGAATTCTTGCACTGGTAAAGCGCTTTTCCGATATGCCGCTCAACGAATATGCCGAAAACAATCTGAACTCGGTGGCAGATCTTCTGCGCGGCTTCGTCCTCGCCTATACTTCATTTGCCGGATATTTTGTAAAAGGGCATTACGATGTGGTACGGCCGGGCTTTTCTCTGGTTGCCCACGGAGTGATTCTGCTGGTCACCCTGATTTTGCTGGTGCGGCATTTTGCCTCTTCAGAAGCCAGAAAAGAAGGGCGTTTGTGGGCAGCGGTCTTATGCCTTGTGCTTTTGCCGCTGAGCATCAACTGCCTTCGTCTGATCTCCTCTCTGTTCCATAACCTGATGGTTACCGGCTTTGTGTCTCTCTATGTGCTCGCAGCCGTTGTGGTGGAGCGCTGTGCTCCGGATGCAGAGAATCGGAGAGAAAAATCGGGGCTTTACTGGATGGATCTGACAGCGGTTTCCCTGGCTGTCGTGCTGATTGCCAATGTTTATTTTGCCAATGCGGTATTTCTCGACATGTATATGCAGGAGGAGCAGGCAAAGGCTTTTTATCAGGGGGTTGTCGCATCCCTCAATATGCAGGAGGATTTTGATGAGAATTCTTGGGTGATCTTCTTTGGAGAGAAGGACTTTCTGCAGGATTATCCTCTTGTCAATACCGAAAATCTCGCCGGCATCAAAGAGGGGATCATTCAGACGTATTCCCAGCAGTATTTCATCAAATATTTTCTCGGGCTGGATCTCAACACCAATTCTCTGACGGAAGCTACCATTCCCGAAGGCTGGGATGAAATCATCGACTGGGATGAGGTCATCGCTATGCCTTCCTATCCCTATTCCGGCAGTATCCGGAAAATCGCGGAGAACGGGGAAGACGGAAAGATCTTCTTCGTTCGTCTGGGATAATCATTCCCGCAAACCGCAAATAACATTCTCAGGAGTGAAGCATGCTCTCAACAACTCTCGGCAAATTCTTCATGACGTTTCTGATCTCGATGATCCCGGTGATTGAGCTGCGGGGCGGTCTGCCCTACGGCATTGTGGCGGGGCTGGAGCTGCCGATGGCTGCTCTTGCGGCGATTCTCGGCAACATGCTGCCGGTGCCATTTATCATCGTGTTCATCGAGAAGGTTTTTGTCTGGCTTCGGAAACACATTCCGCGGATGGATCGGTTTATCACCGGTTTGGAAAAGCGGGCTGAGAACAAACAGGAGACGGTGGATCGATACGGTGCCCTCGGGCTGATCTTACTTGTTGCCATCCCACTGCCCGGTACCGGTGCGTGGACGGGTTCGCTCGTCGCAGCGCTGATGAAAATGAAGTTGAGAAAAGCCATTCCCTGTATTTTCCTCGGCGTAATCATAGCCGCGATTCTGATGACAGTGATCACCAAACTCGGTATTTTCGCCTTTTTCTGACAATACAGAATCATTTCATAGAAGGAGTACACCATGAAACAGGAAGTTCTTTCCACAATGGACGCGTTTATCAAACGCAATGAAGATTCGATTTTTCGCCATATTGCCCGCCTCGTTGCCATCAACAGCATTGAAGAAGCACCGCAGGAGAATGCACCCTTCGGCCCCGGCCCCAAAAAAGCGCTGGACGAAGCGCTTGCGATCTGCTCCGAGCTCGGTCTCGGAACCCGCAACTGTGAAAACAAAATCGGTTATGCCTATATCGGCGGAGATGATGACCGTTATCTTGCCACCATCACCCATGTGGATGTCGTCCCCGCCGGCCCGGGTTGGGAAGCCGATCCCTTTGTCATGCGTGACAGAGAAGGCTATATTCTCGGCCGCGGCGTGATTGATGATAAAGGGCCTTCGGTGATTTGCATGTATGCGCTCAAGTTCCTGAAGGAGCAGGGGATTGCGCTTCGTTATCCCATTCGTGCCTTGTTTGGGGCGAATGAAGAAACCGGCATGAAGGATGTGGAGCACTATCTGGCAAATTATCCGGCTCCGCTGTTCTGCTTCAGCCCGGATGCTGACTTTCCTCTGATCTGCGGAGAAAAGGGAATCTGGCACGGCAGAATGACGGCTCTTGCCGATGCAGAGAATATCCTCAGCATGTCCGGCGGCGTTGCTCCGAATGCTGTCCCAAGCTTCTGCGAAGCGACTGTCAGAGCAAAGAATCTGCAGAGCACGGATGACGTCACCGCAGAGCCTTGCGGAGAAGATACCTGGCATCTCACAGCCCGCGGCATTTCCGGCCATGCGTCTCTGCCGCAGGGGACGAAAAACGCCAACGGCGTCATGATTGCCTATCTTTTGGATAACGGTGTTGCTTCCGAACGGGAAAAGCCTTTCCTTGAGGCTGCTCTTCTGGTGCATCAGGCAACCGATGGCAGCAAAATCGGCATCGATGCCGTTTCAGAAGGGTTTTCACCCCTCACCGTCGTCAGCGGCATGATCGGTATGGAAAACGGCAAAATCTGGCAGTCGCTTGACAGCCGTTACGTCCCGAGCACGTCCGGCAAAGAAATCCTGGAAAAGCTGCAGGCAAAGTTTTCCGGCAGTGCCGAAGTGATCTGTTCCCGCGATGCAGCGCCTTTCTACAAGTCTCCCGAGTGCCCGGAAATCCGTGCCTGCATGAATGCCTATTGCCTTGTAACAGGGGAGAAGGCCGAGCCGTTCACCATCGGCGGCGGGACTTATGCAAGAGATTTTCCGAACGCCGTCGGTTTCGGGCCGGAGTATGAAGGCCGTAAGCGCCCCGCGTTTGTTGGTTCCATGCACGGGGCTGAGGAAGGTGCTTCCAAGGCGGAACTTCTGGAATCCCTGAAAATCTATATTCTCTCCCTGCTGAATCTGGAAGAGGTTGATTTTTAAAGCAAAACGCCTGCCCGAAAGGGCAGGCGATCTATTTTAGACGACGCGAAAGAGATAAAACTTCAGATAATCCGTCTCCGGTACATTCCATAAAATGGGATGATCCGGAGCCTGCTGTCGTGCTTCCACCTGCATCAGGCTGACGCAGGCATCCTTCGCGGCGGCATGGAGCATCTTTTCAAACTGCAGAGCCGGCATAAAGTGGCTGCAGGAGCAGGTTGCCAGCCACCCCCCGCGGGGGAGAAGTTTTAAGGCTTTCGTGTTGATTTCCCGATAGCCTTTTTCCGCATTCGTCACGGTTTTGCGGGATTTGGTAAAAGCCGGAGGGTCGAGAATGATCAGATCATAAGGATGTCCGCCTTTTTCCTCCAATTCCGTGAGAAGCTCAAAAACATCCGCTGTGACAAAATCCATCTTTTCCGAAAGTCCGTTTCTGCGGGCATTTTCTTTTGCCATTTCGATTGCGGATGCGGATACGTCCACTGCCGTCACATGTTTTGCTCCGCCTTTGGCAGCATTCAGGGCAAAGGATCCGGTATGCGTAAAACAGTCCAGCACGGTTTTGCCTTCCGAGAGTTTGCTGACGGCGAGGCGGTTGTACTTCTGGTCAAGGAAAAAGCCGGTTTTTTGTCCGTTTTCAAAATCAACGGTATACTCGATGCCGTTTTCCGTGATCGTGGTGCTGGTGCTCTTCGGGTGCGTTTCTCCCTCGATAACAAACCAACCTTTACCGTTTTCCAATCCTTCCAGAGACCGGATCGCGACGTCGTTCCGTTCATAAATCCCACGGATTTCCTGTCTGTCCTCCCGCAGCACCTTCAGAAGCAGAGGGAAGACAATCGGTTTCAGCCGTTCCATCCCGGCGGAGAGGGTCTGCGTCACAAGCACATGTTCAAATCGGTCAACGGTAAGGCCGGGGAAGCCGTCCGCCTCCCCGAAAATCACACGGCAGCAGCCGAGGTCACTGCGCATGGCGGTTTTTCGATAGTCCCAGGCATAACGGATGCGCCGTTCCCAGAAAGCGGGATCAAACCGGTCGTTGGCGTTGCGCGAGACGAGGCGTATCCGAATCTTACTGTTTCGGCTGAGAAATCCCGTGCCGATATATTTGCCGTTTTCACTTACGGCATCCACCAGCGAACCGTTTTCGCAGTTCTCATCACCGCTGAGCACATCGCTTTCATAAATCCAGGGATGGCCGGAGTCAGCCCAGCGCGTTCCTTTTGCCGTAATCAAAAAACGCGGATAGATTCTGTCTGTTTTCATTTTTGTTCCTTTTCTGAGTCTTCTGCGGGAGATAACTATGCCGGTTTCTTTCGGAAAAGAATGCGGATAGAACTTCCCAGATGCTGATGGTGAATCTGTGTTGCATTAAAATGCATGCTCTGAAAAGCAAACTGCATAATGGGGCCTGCACAGAAGGCACAGATCAGCGTCCCGATCCCGACGGGACCTCCCAGCAGCCAACCGACGAAAGTGACAAGGCTCTGCAGCGCAATGCTGACGGCACCGATGGGAATTTTCCCTGCCCGTTTTGCCAGCCCGACCATCAGCGTGTCTCTGGGTCCGCATCCGAGAGCTGCTGACATATAGCCGAACTGCGTATAGGCTATCACAACCAGCCCGATGAACAGAACCGGGATACCTGTTTTCAGAGAGCTGCAGAGAGGCACGAGATTCATCCGGTTGAAAAAGTCAACTGCTTTTCCCACTACAAAAGCATCAATAAACATGGCAAGGCCGATGGGTTCCCTCATCAGGATGTCGATTACGAGGATCGTGTAGGCAATGGTAATGGAAGCCGTTCCGTACAGGATGCCGAGGGTTTTGGAAGCTCCGATATTCAGCACATCCCAGGGGCTGACCCCGATGTTGGCCTGAATGGTGAGATAGACACCGAGCCCGTTGAAAAACAGGCTGATTGTTGCGAGAATGCAATTCATGAAAATCGCACCTGCCGTGCGGTTCTCACGAAGATCTGTTTTGAAAAACATCTTTTTGATACACCAGCTTTATTCATTTCAAAATTCGCCTGCATAGAATAGCACAACCCGCGCCCAAATGCTATCACTTTTTTACATCCCGGATAAATTTTATAGCGAACCGTTTTTCATCTGATCGATAATCATTTTGCCAACGGTATCGGCGAAAAGGCTGAAATCACGGATTCGGACAAAGTCCTGTCCGTACACCATTTTTGCCGAGGGCAAATCCTCATCCACTCCCGAAAAGATGCAGATAACGGAAATTCCTTCCGCCCGCAGACGGCGGACTTCGTGGGCTGTATCGTTCAGCGCCCTGATTTCGTCGTAAGGAGCTCCGAGATCGTGCTCATCTTTTCGGATTTTTGCGATATCCAGCGGCTTCACATCCGAGAGCACGATGAGCATCTTATGCTCATAAGGCGCATGCGACATCAGATTTCCGGCAGCACGGATGGCAAGACCGTCCCGGTTGCAGCCTTCCGCGTAATAATCAAAAATTCTGCTGTTGTCACTGTCAGAGGAATACGCATTAAAAAGGCGCAGAACGGTAAAGCCGCTCATGGAACAGAAACTCATCACCCGACAGGGAACGCCGCAACGGGAAAGAGCCTCGGAAATAATATAAGCCTGGGAGGAGATCTTATTTACCCTGCTGAACTGCGAATGGGAAGCATCCAGCAGAATATCCACACTCATATCGCCGGCGTTTTCGTTTGCTTTTTTGGTGAAGACTTTTTCGTCATTCAAAACAGCAGCTCTCCACGCAAGCGCCGGATTGAGTGCACCGGAATTGGCCTTCACCGGCTCAGGCTGCATGTGCATCAGAATCGAGTTGGAAATGCTGGTGCTGAGCCTGGAAATCAGGAGCCGGTTCTGAATCAGGTTCTTCTGATAATAGGCGCGGTTGCTTGCAATCAGGTCAGCCTGGCGCTTCCGCTGATGCATTTCAAAGGTGTTATAAATACCGTGCAGTTCTTCTATTTCACCTTTTGTGTAAAAGAGATGGGTAAAGCGATGGTTCCCGACGCAGAGCTCTTTTTCCAGACGGGCAGTTTTTTCAGTCGGATAAATGGATTTGCCGAATTTTGTTGCGAGAAAGGAGCGCAGCTCCGATTCCGTCATTTTGGTGCTGAGAGAATAGTCACCGTTCCAGATGTCTGCACTGCCGTGATACGATTCATGATCATGAATCACCACCCTGTCTCTCTGCAGAAAGCTGTCAACAGAAAGCCTTCTCAGGTGACGAAGGCGGAATTTCAACTGTATTCTGCCATCCCCATATAATCCGTAATGATCGAAAAAATACTGCCGTGCGGTATCAACGATTTCATCCGTAGTCATTCCGTTGTGAAACTTCAGTTCCGTTTCATCGGGGGAAGGGCGCATCCTTTTGAGAACGGGGCGGACGGGAAGCTCTTTTTCAAAAAGCACCGGTTCCAATGCATTCCAGAAGATGCTTTGGTAAACAGCAGCGTCCTTATAGGAGTCCAGCATGGTAAAAAGCTTTTCCAGCTTCTCATATTCAAAATGACGCCTTGCAGAACCGAAAAGGATATTCCAGTAGAGATCCACGTTCCCGTTTTTGTCGTAAGCTTTGAAGTCCGGCACGAAGGAATAGTCTTTAGCACAGTTCCATATGATATTGTCAGCACGCCTTTTCTGCTGGTCTGAAATATTCTGGTTCATGGCAAGCCTCCGAAGCCTTCCGACTTCCCTATGAGTTCTGATCCGAAAACCGAATGACCTGCTTTTCGGTATCGACAACGGCGTTTACGCCAAAAGGCAGGATACACCTTGGCAATGCATGCCCGATATTCAAATTGAAAACAATCGGAAGATCCGACCTGTCAATGACCTCGGACAGCAGCTGCCGGTATTCCTGCGCATAAATCTCATCGATCGGTTTCCCGACAAGCACACCGGAAACGGCATCAAACACCCCCGCTTTCTTCAGGTATCCGAGAGCCTCCCGAAACTTTTCCGGCGTCGGTTTTTCTTCGCTGGTTTCCAGAAGGAGAATGCGTCCTTTCCAGTCTTCCGCATCGGGAAAGAGATGATATTTCCGGCAGAGTTCCGGCATATCCGGATATCGGTCTCCGTTAAAGAGATCATAAAGGGAATCAATGCATCCGCCCAGAATTTTACCGGAAAAAACAGGGGAACCCTGTAATAGCTCAAACCCTTGGTTTGGATGGGCAACGGGTTCAATCCCAATCTGATCGGGGGCAAAATGTTTCCGCTCCTCATACCAGAGTTCGCTTGGCGTCACTTCACGGATGGTTCCGGAAGAGATCAGCTCTTTCCAATACTTCAGGGTATAGGGGAGCATATCGGAGGACAGCTCACAGAGATCCGGTAAAAAGGCCTGACCGTAGAAGGTTGGAAGCCCGACTTTATGAAGCATCAGGTGGTTGATGGTCGTGTCGGAAAAGCCGAGAAACACTTTATTTGTAACGGCATCGGCAAGTTCATCATGCTCAAACAGATAGGGCAAAAGCCGATAGGTGTCATCGCCTCCGATGGCACAGAGGATCATGTCAATCTCCCTGTCACGAAAGGCCTGCAATAGATCCTGCGCTCTCTTTTCTGGATGCTGCTGTAAATCGGCCATCCCATTCAGAGCATTCGGCATGAACTTCACCTTTAAACCGGACTCTTCGAGCCTGCGAATGCCGATTTCTACTTCAAACCGAACAAAGGGCTCACCGATAATCCCGCTTGAAAGGCTCACGATGCCTAACGTTTTCATCATGCTGATTCCTCCAAATTCTCAAACTGTCATTAATGTATCATAAAACGAAAAAAAGAACAACCGTGAAATCCTTTACCTGTCAGTGAAAAGGATATAGAAGAAAAAGTCTCTTTTATCAAGAGACAAAAGAGACTTTTTTTCTATGGAGGTGAGGGGAGTTGAACCCCTGTCCGAAGGTACTTCCTCAGAAACCTCTCCGGGCGCAGACGGTTATTTGCATTCCCTCATCCCAGCGAGAGCCGTCACCCTCAGGGATTTGGTAGCTTCATGATGCGTGGCACGCGCAAAGCTTAGCGTACTCACGTTCACCACTAGTCGACGCCCTGTCCCGGGCCGTGGTACTCCCGGGCAGAACGCTCACTGATCAAGCAGCGAGAAGAACAGTGTTATCGGTGTTCTTTAATTTATAAAAATGCCCGTTTTATGGATGCCAGGCGCATCCGCCCGCTATTCCTGCCTCCGTGCCCCCGTCGAAACCGTGACACCCCCAAATAGATTATTGACAGTTGACAATTTTCAATTGAAAAGAATCAACTGTCAATTGTCCATTACATTTTTTCCGGTTCGGGATATTCTACGCCGAAGGTCTCTACCGTGACTTTTTTCATTCTCTGATCCTGACGGGGTTTATCATTATAATCCGTCCGTACAGAGGCGATCTGATCAACAACGTCGATGCCTTCAATCACTTTGCCGAATGCTGCGTATTGCCCGTCCAGATGGGGGGAGAACTCATGCATGACAAAGAACTGGCTGCCGGCTGAATTGGGAGCCATGGTACGGGCCATGGACAGCACACCCTTTTCGTGCTTCAGATCATTTTTGAATCCGTTGGCGCTGAATTCACCCTTGATGCAGTAACCCGGGCCGCCGGAGCCTGTGCCCTTCGGATCGCCGCCCTGAATCATAAACCCGCTGATGACACGGTGGAAGATCAGCCCGTCATAAAAGCCCTTGCTGACAAGGGAGATAAAATTGTTTACGGTGTTGGGGGCAATTTCGGGATACAGCTCAGCTTTGAAAATGCCGCCGTTTTCCATTTCAAAAGTTACAACAGGATTGCTCATAAAAATCAATAATTCCTTTCTTTGAGTGTTCTTTCAATATCGCGTTTTGATTCACGTTCCGCTTCACTGTCGCGCTTATCGTGAAGCTTTTTCCCTTTGCAAAGGCCAAGCTCTACTTTGACTTTTCCGTCTTTGAAGTAAAGGGAGAGAGGGATCAGAGCATTGCCGTCCTGCATGACGCGGGCATTGAGCTTGAAAATTTCCCGCTTGTGCATCAGAAGCTTTCTTGCACGCATCGGATCTTTGTTGAAGATGTTTCCGTGCTCATAGGGGCTGACATGCATGCCACGAACAAAAAGCTCGCCGTCTTTAATCGTGCAGAAAGAATCCTTTAGATTCACCTGCCCTGCACGAATAGATTTTACCTCCGTCCCGGCGAGGGAAATACCGGCTTCAAACCTGTCCAGCACAAAGTATTCGTGGAAGGCTTTGCGGTTGGTCGCTATTTCTTTTTTCCCTTGCGGTTTCGGCATAACGGGCAAATGCTCCCTTAAGAAATCAATTTACGGTTGGGATTCTACCACAGTTCAACCGAAAAGAAAAGGATTATTTGTAAACTTCTCCGGCTTCGGGCTGACTGAAAAGGGGAGAGAAAGGTCAGACCTGCAGCGTCTCTTCGTTTGCAAGGCGTTCTTTTGTATAAAGAATCACGGTGTCGCCGGATTGAAAAACCAGGTCCCCGTTGGGGACGATCGCCCTGCCGCTCCGGCGTACCATCACGATATAAGTCTGGCGCGAGATATCGAGATCGCGGATGGCGGTGCCGTTCCAGTCATGATTCTTTTTCAGTGTGATTTCCTTGAGATTGATCGGCCTGTCATTCTTCAGCCCTTCTGCACCGAGCACCAGTTTGTCTCCCGCTTTGAGGATGACATTTCCGCGCGGCACAATAATTTCGGAGCCGCGCTGAATCACGGCAATGATCAGCCCGACGGGAAGCTTTAAATCCCGGATCATTTTGCCGTTCCAATCATCACGCTGCTTCAGTTCTATTTTGACAAAATGCAGGTTTTCTTCCGTGGCATAGTTTGAAAGGCGTTCCTGACGGGTGTACTGTTCCACAAATCCTGCAGAAATAATACCGGTCGGGATCGCAACCATCCCCACGCCTAAAAACGTGATGATGATGCCGAAAAACTTGCCCATTGTTGTCACGGGGTAGATATCGCCGTATCCCACGGTCAGCAGGGTGGAAACCGACCACCAGAGCCCGGAAAATGCGTTTTGAAAGACGTCCGGCTGTGCTGTATGTTCCAGGGAATACATGGCAAGGCTGGAGGATAGCATCAGCACAAAGAGGATAAAAACCGAGGAGAGGAGCTGCTGGCTCTTGTTGACAATGACGTCCGTGATGACGTTCAGCGAGTCATAATAGGCGTTGATGCGAAACAGCCTCAAAATTCTCGCCAGGCGGAACAGCCGGAAAGCAACGGCTCCCGCCGGGAAGAAGATCGGCAGATAGTAGGGGAGAAAGGAGAACAGATCAATCACCCCGGAACCGGAAAGGGCATATTTGAGATAGGCGCCTGTGCCGGCTCTGTCCGGATAAAGGCAGGGGGCAGTGTAGAGGCGAAGAACATAGTCCAGCGCAAAAAAAGCCACCGTGACGGCTTCCACCCTGTTGAGCAGATGCGAATACTGCCCGGCAATATTGTCAAAGGTGCCGGCAAACCCACCTGCCAGGTTAATGAGAAGCATCAGCGTGCTGATGACGTCATAGCTCTGGTTGATCGGATCATCCACCACGCCGACAGAGACCATCTTGAAGATTTTCTGCCGGAACGTAAGGTTTTCTGTGTTCTGATTATTCTTCATAGCCCTTTCGCGGCTCCTTGCCTGAACTTTATGATTTATCATATCACAATCGGAAGAAATTGTCCATTATGCCGCACGGAAAGGAATAAAATCCATCTTGACATTTTACGGCGGAATGAATATAATGACTTCATTCTTTTAAGAATGCCTGCCTGACAGGCTGAAAAGTTCATCATTCAGTATGAGGGAGTAGCTTGCATACAGAATTTCTGTATGTAGCGTGTTTTCGTCAGTACGGGTTTTACCCCGGAGCACGTTCTAAGAAGCAAGACTTTTACTGCAGTTCGGTCGAATGCAGTAGGAGTCTTTTGTCTTATCTTCAGGGAATCAATTTGTTGAGGTGATAAAAATGCTTGTTCCTGTTCTTTTGTTTGTTTTAGGTCTGGTTTTTCTGATTAAAGGGGGAGACTGGTTTGTGGACGGCGCTGCCGGCCTTGCACACCGGTTTCATATGCCAGAGCTCCTCATCGGCGCTACGGTTGTCTCCATCGGCACCACACTCCCGGAAGTGATGGTTTCCGCACAGGCTGCTCTGGAACATAACAGCGGCATATCCTACGGTAATGCCATCGGTTCCGTCATCTGCAACACCAGCCTGATTGCAGCACTTACCATTGCCATCCGCCCGTCTTCCGTTGACCGGAAGACCCTTCGCTTCCCTGTGGCGGCCTTTTTCCTGGCATCGGGAATCTATGCCGTGATTGCCTATACCACGGGTACTTTCCGGCGCTGGCATGGGTTGATGTTCCTGGCAATGTTCGTTGTGTATATTGTTACCACCGTTTTGCAGATGAAGCGCTCACCGGAACAGACGGACGCGCAGGAAGAAACCGGTGCATCCGAAAAATCCATCTGGGCAGATCTTGGGCTTCTGGTGATCGGGGCAGTGCTGATTGCCGTCGGCGCAAAGCTTCTTGTTGATAACGGCACCCTGATTGCGGAAGCACTGGGAGTTCCTTCTTCCGTTATCGGGCTTACCATGGTGGCCCTCGGCACCTCGCTGCCGGAGCTTGTCACGGCTATTACGGCTCTCGCCAAAGGCCACAGTGCGCTTTCTCTCGGCAACATCATCGGGGCGAATCTGTTCAATATCGTTCTGGTGTCCGGTGCAGCCATCACCATTTCTCCCTTCGCCATTCCGGTTGAAAAGACGATCCGGGGCATGAACGCCTCCCTTGTGGTGGATATTCCGGTCATGTTCGCCGTGATGGCAATTCTTACGCTGCCTTCTCTCGCCAAAGGGAAGCTTTCCCGCTGGCAGGGCATTACGCTTCTGTGCAGTTATGTAGCTTTCACAGCATTCCAGTTTATTTCCTGATGGTTCATACCGATCAATCTCACCGGCCGGAAAACAGGCCGGTTTTTTTATCATGAAAAAGTTTATAGTCTGTTTATATTTATTTGATAAAATATGATATAGTAAAATGAAAGTTGTTATTCTTTTGGAGGCATTTGACTTATGGAAAAAACTGCAAAGAGACGGAAAAAATGGTGGATTGTGCTTCTTGTTGTCGTTCTCGTCGCGGCGGCAGCTTTTTTATGGGCTACAGGCCGTATTCCGGTACTCAGTGCATTCCGATCCGAAGGAAATCAGAAGGAGGAGCTCCCGACAGCTGAAGTCATCACAGGGTCTATTGAGGTGATTACGGAGGGAAGCGGCTCGGTGGAAGCCGCTTCCACAGCTGCTGTTTTCCTCAAATACGGCGGAAAATTCACCTCAATCCCGGTTGAAGTGGGAGATCAGGTAAAGAGAGGGCAGGTTCTCGCAGAATATGATCTGGATGCACTGGATGCTGTAATAGAAAACAAAGAAGCTGAGTTGGAAGATCTGAACAACAATATTTCTCAACAGAGCAAAAGCGGTTCTTTATCCGTCACTTCTCCCATCTCCGGGCGGATAAAGAAAATCTATGCGGAAGAGGATGATGTCGTTTCGGATATCACGGAACGATACGGCGGCTTGGCGGAGATTTCCGCTGACAATAAACTGAAAGTGGAATTCGACTTGCAGGAAAACAAACAGTCTTCTGTTCACATCGGGGAGGAAGTCCGCGTGGAGGTGGACGGGCATACGCAAAAGGGTACGGTAGCTCTTCTTGAGGAGAAAAAGATTTGTGTTACCATTTCCGATGAGGGGAAATACGATCTCGGAGAATCCGCGGTTGTGACTTCCCGTTCCGGAGAAAAACTCGGCAGCGGCGTTTTGGCATCCAATCATCCGTATCTGGTCCGTTTTGATTACGGTATTATTGATGATGTAAGAGTGGAAGAAAACGAATCCGTCTATTCCGGAACGGTTCTCTTCACACTCCGTGATAGAGATTACAATGAAAAGTATCTTTCTCTCCTCGATGACCGGCAGGAACTGCTACAGGATCTTCAGGATCTGAAAGCCTGCAAAAAGAATCCTGTTGTTCTCTCCGAGTACGACGGCTATGTGAAAACCCTCAATGTGGAGGAAGGCATCGTCTATGACAAAGATCAGAAGTTTTGCACCATCGCGGATGTTACCACGTTGAAGCTGAAAGTTGACATTGATGAGCTGGATATTGATGGCATTGAAGCCGGTCAGACAGCAAAAATCGTCTTTGATGCCTTTGAGGAGGAAACTTATGAGGGCACGGTAGAAAAAATCTCCGGTGCCGGGAACAACAGCGGAGGTGTTACCAATTATGCAGTTACCATCTCTCTGGCAGGAAATAACCATCTGAAAGACGCTATGAGTGCTACAGCTTTTATCCGTACGGCCGGAAAGGATAATGTGCTTCTTGTGCCTGTGGATGCAATCGAATCGGAAGACGGTGAAAAATACGTTCACGTTGTGAAAAACGGGGAAACGGAAAAACGCATCATCCGTATCGGGCTGATCAACAATGAGTACGCCGAAGTGACGGAGGGGCTCAACACTTCCGAGCAGGTTCTTCTCCCGCAAAACGGCTATCTGCTCCCAATCTATTCCTCCGGAAATAACGGCTTATTCGCCTCTGGGCGTAACCGCCAATAAAACAGGAGAATGTGTTGTGATTGAGCTGAAGAATATTCGAAAAATCTATCAGGTAGGGGAAGAGGAAGTCCGTGCCCTTGACGGTGTAACCTTAACGGTAGAAGATCACGAATTTGTTGCAATTTATGGGATGTCAGGAAGTGGAAAATCTACCCTGATGAACATCATCGGCTGTCTGGATACGGCAGATGAAGGCAGTTATTTTATCGACGGCCAGAATGTTATGGATCTCAGTGAGCACAGCCTTGCCGTGATGCGGAATAAAAAAATCGGCTTCATCTTTCAGCAGTTTAATCTGCTCCCGAAGCTGACGGCTTATGAAAATGTTGAGCTGCCGCTGATCTATCAGGGGCTTCCTGCCAGGGAACGGAAAACCCGCGTAGAAGAAAGCCTCCGAAAAGTGGGGTTGGAAAACCGTATGTATCACCGCCCAAACCAGCTTTCAGGGGGGCAGCAGCAGAGAGTCGCTGTTGCGCGTGCACTGGCAACACACCCGAGCCTGATTCTCGCTGACGAGCCGACCGGCAATCTCGATTCCAAATCAAGCCGGGATATCATGAATCTGATCCACGATCTTCATAAGCAGGGCAATACAATTATGCTGATCACCCATGATCATTCCATAGCTGCTGAAGCGGGGAGACAGATTCGCATTATGGACGGGAAGATTGTTTCCGACACAGGAAGCAATCCGGCAGTTTGAAGCATTGCGTGTCTGAAAAGGAGAGAAATCTGGTATGAAATTACGGCAATCAATCAAGATGGCGATTTCAGCTGTATTTTCCAATAAAATGCGGTCTTTTCTGACGATGCTCGGCATTATCATCGGGGTTTTGTCGGTTACGCTTCTGATCTCTATTGTGCAAAGCGGAACGGGGACCATTACGGATGCCATGTCAACTCTCGGAGGAGATCAGATTACCGTTTCGATTACGGGCAATCAAAAAAGGCTGCTTTATTATGAGCTGGATTCCCTGAAATCCAATGAAAATATCACAGCTCTTGCGCCGTATATTTCCGGGAGGAGCACAGCAAAAGCGGGGAACCACTCCAAAGAAGTCAACATATACGGAGTGACAAAAGAATATTTCTCTATCAACAATCTCAAGCTGACAAACGGCCGCTTCCTCTCAGAACTGGATCGCGAATATAGCCTGCAGGTTTGTGTGATCGGGGCAGAAGTGGCAAAAGAGCTTTTTCCTTATGGTGATGGTGTCAATCAGACGATTCGCATTCAGGGGAAGGACTTCCGAATTGTCGGGATTCTGGAGGAAGAAGACGAGTACGCCATGAACAGCAACAACCAGCGTATTTTCATTCCGCTCACAAATGCACAGCGAATCTTTCAGCAGATGGGAATTACAAATCTGGTCTTAACCTCCGAAAATAAAACGACGCTCAAGCGCGCCCAGAGTGATCTTGCTGATTTTCTAAAAGCGAAATTTACGGAAAAAGACAGCTACACTATCATTAACATGTCAGAAATCATGGATATGATGGGCACCGTGATGAATACTCTTTCTCTGATGCTCGGCGGGATTGCCGGAATATCCCTTCTGGTAGGAGGAATCGGCATTATGAACATTATGCTGGTTTCTGTCACCGAGCGTACAAGAGAAATTGGAATTCGCAAAGCAATCGGTGCCCAGAGAAGTGATATTACCATTCAATTTATGATTGAATCCATTTTCATTTCCCTGATGGGTGGTATGATCGGGATGTTGCTGAGCATCGTCATTCTCCATGTGCTGAACCTGTTTGTCACGGAAGTACATTTCGTCATTTCGCCTTCCGTGGCGTTGCTTGCGCTGAGCTTCTCCATTGCGGTTGGGCTGATTTTCGGCATTTATCCAGCCAACAAAGCTGCCCGCCTGAAGCCCATCAACGCTCTTCGTTACGAGTAACGGTCCAGTTTTTTCCCTGGATCACGCCGTCTCTCTCAAAGGCTCGGCTGATGGTGTTGAGCACCGTCTTCTTATCGGCACTCCAAAGCGGAGCAATCAAATCCCGCTTCGCTCCGTCGCCGGTCAATCGGTGCACCACCATCTCCGGAGGGATGCTCTCCAGGCACAGTTCCAGCGCGCCGATATATTCTTCCAGTGAAAGTGTTTGGAATTTTCCTGAAGCATAGTCAATCGCCAGATCCGTCCCTTTCAGCACATGCAGCAGCTGAAATTTGATGCCTTGAGCGCCGCTTCTACCGATATAAGCGGCCGTTTCACGCATCATTTCCGGTGTTTCTCCCGGCAATCCGAGAATCATGTGAACAATCACGGTGATGCCGGCATCCTGAAGGTTTTTTACAGCCTGATCAAAAACCGGCAGGGGATATCCACGCCGAAAATATGCGGCGGTTTCTTCATGAATGGTCTGCAGCCCCAGCTCAATCCAGACGGGCTTTTCACGGTTCAGTTCCTGCAGGAGAGAAATCACACTGTCCTTCAGGCAATCCGGCCGTGTTGCAACGGAAAGCACAGCTACATCCGGATGGCGGATTGCCTGTGTGTAGAGATTCCGCAGTTTGTCCAGGGTAGCATAGGTTCCGGTATAGCTCTGAAAATAGGCGATGTATTTCCTCGCTCCTTTGTCGGCAACCAGGGATTTCGCAGTTTCAATCGCTTCCCAAACATTTTTCCCTGCTGGTATGGAAAAATCTCCGCTTCCACCCGCGCAGAAGATGCACCCGCGTGTGCCCTTGGTTCCGTCTCTCGTGGGGCAGGTAAATCCTCCGTCCAGCGAAAGTTTATAAACTTTTTCTCCGAATTCTTCCCGCAGCATGCGGTTCAGGGTCCTGTAATGTTCCATGTTTTTAAATCTTATATCCTCAACCAAGGTTTTTCCATTCTGTTTCCAATTTTGGGGAGAGCATTACAACCTGTCATTGTCAAGGGTGCGAAACCACAAATTTGATCATTTTATGTAAACTGATTCTTGGTTGTCCTGCCATCTTTCTTTCCTTTTGAATTTCCGCTATAATAACTCCTGTCGATTACGAGATTCATCGTCAGGAGGTGTTAAACGGTGAATATCATCGCAGAAGCAAAGGCTGCACCGCGGAAAATCAATTCTACCAGTGAATTGCTGATGCATCAGCTGGATATGCTGAAAACGATGTTTGAGCATCATGCCATTTCCGAAGAGGAATTCAGAAGAAGCTCTGTTGTCCTTGTTTCAAAAATGCGTACAAATGCATGATTGATCTTGCAAATTGAATTTTTATTCTTTTTCACTTGACATTTTATTCAATCTGTGGTATAAAGGAACCTGCCATTGATAAATCCTTTTTTTGTAGTACATTCTGATCTCTTCTTTATCTACTCCTTCTCATTTAAAAAGGGAAAACCGCTGAAGTTCAGCGGTTTTTTCTTTTGGCCGGATTTTCTCAGCGAATGACGCCAAAGGATTGTGCACCGGCATGCATGCATCCGTTTTTCAGGGAAACATTCCCGATTTTGAAT
>JAFUGY010000082.1 GCA_017469115.1 Oscillospiraceae bacterium | reverse complement strand
TTGCAAAAAGTTAAAGAAAGACCAGGAGGTAATTGCCTGATAAAATTCAATCATCGCAAGAATTGAGCAATATATTCAGTTTTCAAGGTGCCTATTTTGCCGGGGTACCTATTTTTTATGAGCTTTTGACGCTCGAATCATGTATATGAATTAATTGATATATCAGGATTTTGAATCGTAACGCTTGTGAGACCGCGACATTCTTGGAATGCAGCGAACCCGATGCTCGTCACACTCACCGGGATCGTTATGCTCATGAGGCTAGTGCACCTATTGAATGCATATTGTCCGATGCTCGTCACACCGCTTCCGATCGTTATACTTCTAAGGCCGGTGCAGCTTTGGAATGTGAAGTCCCTTATGCTCGTCACAGGATCAGGGATCGTCACGCTCGTGAGTCTGCTACAATCGAAGAATACATCTACTCCGATGCTCGTCACACTATCAGGGATCGTTATGCTCGTGAGGCTGCAGTGACGGAATGCCTTGTTCCCGATGGTTGTTACGCCGTCTTCAATCACAACTTTGACGATACTTTTTCTTTCGTTGAACCACGGCACATCAGTATCGCCTGTATAATCCGACATCGCGCCAGTGCCGGTGATCGTGAGGGTACCTTCGTTGTCCAGCGTCCAGGTCAGGTTAGCCCCGCATGTGCCGCTGGCTGCTGAAGCCCCGAGTGCCGGTGCGGCCTTGAGGGCGGACTTCAGAGTCATGGCCTGCTCTTCGTCCTTCTTATCCTCCACCGTGACGCGCTCCAGCTCCTTTTCGCAGTCGATGCAGACGGTGACTTCATCATGGAAGCCGTCGTCCGGGTCTTTGTCTTCTTCTACGGTTTTTGTCCATTCGTGCTTGCAGGTTGCCTGCTTATAGGCCTTCTGCGCGTCGGCCTGTGCCTGCTGCAGCTTCTGCGAGGCGTCCTGCTGGTATTGGATGACCTGCTGCTGCATTGCCTGCTGCTGAAGGGCAACTTCCTGCTGCGCAAGCTCCAGCTGGCGCTGGTATTCCGCCTGCAGGGCGGCAAGATCTTCCAGGGCGAAAGCGTGCGGGAACAGGCTCAGAAGCAGAATGATGCTGAGCAGGATAGAAAAGAAACGTTTTGTTTTCATATCAGTTATCCTCATCCGTCAGTTTAGAGATTTCGGTTTTCGGATTGGGCTCCTGCAGGGAACGGTTTCTGTATCGAATGAGAATAACGGTGATCACCACACCGGTCATAAACGATACAACGGCAGTCAGCACATACCCGCCGGCGTCCTCATGCAGCAGAGATGCCCCGGCATATAACCCGGCCGTCTCCACAGAATGGGCACTTCCAGCGAAAACCATCACCAGCAGGCAACACATCAACAGTGTGCTAAGTGCGCCGAGGGTAACGATTTTCTGCCGTTCTCTTTTTCTCCGCAAAGCCTCCACCCGGATGTGAAGGGCAGCAATCAGTTCCTGCTCTGTTCTCACGAAATATCCCTCCGATCAAAAGGTCTTCACTATAATAGTGTCCAAAAACAGCAAAAACCCGAATCGGAATCTTCATTGTTCACATAAAGTTCACAATTGTGCGTCAAAAAACCGGGCATTTCTGCCCGGATAAAAACTGCCGACCCGGTTTTCGACAGATCGACAATTTATGAAGTTTTATTCCGTGATCGAAATTCTTTTTCGCAAAAGCAGCCAGCCGGTGAGGATCAGCACAAGGGGGATGGAACTGCCGACCCAGAAGACGATACCCGTCTGCACGGCAAAGATATTGAAAATGGCGTGAAACGTAATGGCCAGGCACAAAAGCGCGAATGTGCCCAGAAGGCGCAGCCAGGTCTGATCCCACAGGAAGTACAGGCCTGTCGCTACAATCATGCCGCACACCACATGCATGGCACCTGTGCCGAACCCCCGAAGCAGCAGCCGCAAAAGCTCCGATGTGCCCTGCTCGGTGAGAAAACAGACATTTTCCAGCGTTGCAAACCCAACCGCCACCACCAGCGCTCCGCTGATGGCATGCCTCTTTTCCGGCAGGAACACCAGAATATAAAACAGCACCGGTGAAAACTTGATGAACTCCTCCACGGCAGGCACAATTTCATAGACGGCGTCTTTCAGCTCCGTGCCTGTGATGCCGGCAAGAAAGGAGCTGACAAACGCGGAGAGCAAACAGGCCGTCATGCCCGAGAGCAGAAAGAGAAACGTTCTGCGCACATTCCCGCGCAGACACAACACGGCCATCAGCAATGGAGCTGCAAGGCAGATATAAATATTTTCCATATAGCTCATGCCCGTGCCTCCTTTTCCACAATCAGCAGGAAGGCGGGGAAACAGAGCGTCAGCAGAATATCAAACCAATAGTAGGGATTGGCCAGGGTGCTCCCCTCCCAAAAACAGGATACCGTCCACAAGCCGTATTCCAGCAGGCAAAAGAGGATAACTGCCATCGGCAGGCAGCTGCGGGATCGGGATCCTTTACCGCCCGTGAGACGGCGGATGGAGGCAAAGAGGAGCAGGCCCATCAGACCGGCATAGATCAGATTGCCCAGAATTTTGCCCCATGTCATGTAGAAAACCGCCATAACCCCTGTGAATACATACCCCAGCCACGGCAGGAGGCCGCTTTTCGTGTTTTCATCTGCCGGCGAAACCTGCCGCAGCAGCATATAGAGAAAAAGATATGAGGCATACCAGCTCAGATCCGACACCAAAGGGACCTGCGGTGTTCTCCCGAAAAAGGCCAGGCAGGTCATCCAATAAAGATCTCCCAATGCCCAGCTGCAGTATAACAGGGCAAGGAACGTGTCCGCCCTGCTGCGCCTCGTGACGGCGCGAGCTGCTGCAAAGCCGGTGCAGACCAGCAGCACCGCTATCTGCAAAGAGTTTACAATCGTCTCGATCATGCTGTGTGTCCTCAAGCAGATATTTCTTCAATCGGCTGCAGAACGCGGTAAGCAATATGCCCTGGCAGAAAGCCAAAAGCCCCACCACCACATAGCCAAGAGCAGGATGGAAGGCAAAAATACCGGCAGCCGTGCCGACCGTTCCCTCGCCGGGAGAGAGAGCCGGCATGCGGGACACTGCCACGGCAAACAAAATCACAACCGCAAGGCACAGGCAGCCGGACGATGCGCAAATCAGCCGGAACTTTCTGCGTGCTTTTGCCCGTCTTCGTTCTTTGATGCGCCGGTGGAGTTCCTCTACGAGCTCTTCAGATGTCCTCATGGGTGATTCCCTCCTTTTCCAGTTCCCGACGCAGCTGCTTTTTGCCGTTTCTCAGGCAATCCTCAACTCTCTTTTCCGTGCCGTGCATTACTTCGGCAGCCTGGGCATAGCTCATACCCAATACATATACCAGCCAGATTGCCTCTCGATACTGCGGTGCTATCCGGTTCAGACAACGCTGCAAAATAAGGCTGCGCTCGTTTTTCCACACCGCTTCTTCCGGAATTCCCTCCCCGCCAGGAAAAGATTCGTCCAATTCAAAAGATTCCTGTCTGAGCCATGCCTTTTTCTGGCGCATGGCCTTGTATCGCGCCATGCGGAAAAGATAGGGCCGGAAATTTCCATCTCTGATTTTGGGACAATCAACCAAAATGACGGTGAAACATTCCAGCATCAGATCTTCTGCGTCTTCCCTGTTGTGGAGAAAGGCATCAAGATAACGGATAAGTTCGTCTTTACATTGCTGCATCAGTTCATCTCCGGCTTCCCGGTCACCCGCCAGATACCGGCGGTATCGCTCATCCTCAGTCAACTCCGGCCCACCTCCTTTTTGACATGGCAGTTCACTCAGCAGCAGCTCTGTTGAAAAACTGTCACTTTTGTTTCATTGTACCGTATGAACCGTTAAAAATCAACCGAAATCTGTCGAGATGAGACAGTTAGACCCCGGTGGGTGATTTTCCGTTGTGCGGAAAAGGACACACTTCACACACTCCACGCACTTTTCGGAAACGGATCTATAAACCTGAATTATTCACGGAAGACATGTAAACCATTCAAAAAGTGACAGAACAAGCAGTTTATCAACAATCCCCGGCTTTCTGTCGAAAAGTGCTTAAAAAAGGGCGCAAAAACACCTTGGTGTTGGCTGTATTCCAAGCGC
>JAFUGY010000081.1 GCA_017469115.1 Oscillospiraceae bacterium | reverse complement strand
CGAGGAAGCCGCAGCCCTGATGGAAGACAGGGATACTCTCCTGCACAATCCGCTTTTGATGGACGGAATGGAAGCCGCTGTTGCAAGAATCCGGCAGGCAATCGCAAACCGTGAGAAAAACGCCGTCTACGGGGATTATGATGTGGACGGCATCACCTCCACCTGCCTGCTTGCGGATTACCTCTCTTCCTGCGGCGTCCCCTGCATCTCCTATATTCCGGACCGGAACGACGAAGGCTACGGGCTTAACTGCAAAGCCATTGACCGCCTGAAAAAAGAAGGCGTCAGCCTCATCATCACGGTGGACTGCGGCATCACAGCCGTGGAAGAGACGGATTATGCCTCCTCTCTCGGGATTGACATCATCATCACCGATCACCACGAATGCAAAGACGGCACGCTTCCCCGAGCCTGCGCTGTGGTGGACTGCAAAAAGCCTGACGACCCATATCCGTTTTCCGATCTGGCAGGTGTAGGGGTTGCCTTTAAAGTGGCCTGTGCCTGTGCAGAAGACACAGAAGAAATCCTGCACCAATATGCTGATCTTGTCGCCATCGGGACAATCGCAGACGTCATGCCGCTCGTGGATGAAAATCGCATTCTGGTGCGCCGTGGCATAGACATGCTCAAAGCGTCACCCCGCCCGGGGCTCAAAGCCATGCTGCGGGAATCGGGGATGGATGCTTCTTCGGTTTCGGCCTCTTCCATCGGCTTTACGATTGCCCCACGGCTCAATGCAGCAGGGCGGCTTGGCCACGCCCTGATGGGAGCGAACCTCATCAGCTGCACGGATGCCCATGAAGCTTCTGTGCTCGCCGCCGAGCTCTGCAGCTTAAACCGGGAACGCCAGAACATCGAAAACCGGATCTGGCAGGACGCCAACAAGCTGTTGCAGGGCACGGCAATCAGCAGCCCGGTGGTACTGGCCAGTGAGAAATGGCACCAGGGCGTCATCGGGATTGCGGCATCACGGATTGCAGAGCAATACTCCGTGCCGACGGTGATGATCACCCTCAACGGTGAGATCGGGAAAGGATCGTGCAGAAGCTGCGCAGGCTTTAATCTTTATGATGCGCTCTCTGCCTGTTCGGACACCCTCATCAGCTTCGGCGGGCATACGCAGGCTGCCGGGCTGAACATCCGCAAAGATCAGATTGAGGCATTCCGCTTAGCCCTCTCAGCCTATTATCAGGAACATCTGCCGGAAGATCAGCCGGAAGTAATCTGTGATCTGCTGATCACCGATCCAACCCTGCTGTCGGTGGAAAATGTGCGCTCGCTTGACCTGCTGGAGCCATACGGCAACTGCAACCAGAAACCCGTGCTGTGCATGCTGGCACTCAAGGTGGAGACGGTCACCAACGTGGGCGGCGGCAAACACCTGAAAATGAAGCTCTCGTCCGGAAGTTCTTCTTTTTCCGCCATCTTTTTCAGCCATCGCGCGGAAGAATACGGGCTGCATTCCGGAGATCTGATTGACGTGGCTTTCTGCCCCCAGATCAATGAATTTCGGGGCACCATGTCCGTCCAGCTTGTTTTATGCGGCCTTCGCCGCCATGACCCGACTGCACTGTGCCGGAACATTCTGGAGCAGGCCTGCTCCTATGTTCATGCGGCTTCTCAATATACTCCCGTGCGAAATGACTTCGTCAAAGTATGGAAAACACTGGGTGCAAACTTCCGACTCGGGAAGAATCTTCTCTCCGTGCTTTCCTCCTGCCCGAACGGCATGCCGCCTGAGCAGTATTGCATCTGCCTCTCCGTTTTTCGGGAAGCGGGGCTTCTCGATTCCCCGGAAGGCGGCATCTACGGGGCAACGCCGGAAAAACGCTCGGAAAAGGCAGATCTGGAGGCAACTCCCCTGCTCCGCCGTCTCCGCGCCGTTCAGATATAAGTCCTGCAGTCCATCCGTCAAGGCGGTACCAATTGATAGGAGAATCCCATGGCTGATAACAACGCACGAATGCAACCAAAAAGCAACGCAGATCCCGACGCTCAATTTGAAGCTCTGCTCGAAAAAATCCGGACCGGGCCCCATGCGATGGACCTGGACAGGATTCGCGCGGCCTACGAGATGGCACGGGAGGCTCACAGCACGCAAAAGCGGAAAGACGGTTCTCCCTACGTAACCCACTGCATTGCAGCTGCCGATATCTGCAGTGATATGGGCCTCGATGAGGATTCCATCGTGGCGGCGCTGTTGCACGACGTGATTGAAGACACGCCTCTGACCCACGCCGACATTGCCAAAAAGTTCGGCCAGCAGGTTGCGGATATTGTAGAGGGCGTCACCAAACTGACGCGGGTGCAGTACACCAGCAAAGAGGATGAGCAGATGGAAAATCTGCGCAAGATGCTGATGGCCATGTCGAAAGACATCCGCGTCATCCTCATTAAAATTGCCGACCGCCTGCACAACATGCGCACGATGGACTATCAGTCTCCCGACAAGCAGCGCTCCAAATCCCTGGAGACCATGGAGATTTACGCCCCTCTCGCCCACCACCTCGGCATGCAGAAAGCAAAATGGGAGCTGGAAGACCTCTCCCTTCAATATCTTGACCCCGAAGGCTACCATGAGATTGTGGACAATCTCCAGAGCAAGATGACACAGCTGGAAGCCTTCATGTCGGCCATGGAAAAGAAAATGTCCGACCGGCTGCAGGAGGAAGGCTGCAAAGCAACCATCTACGGGCGCATCAAACACGTTTACAGCATTTACCGCAAAATGTATGCGCAGAAGATCGACATGAGCAGTATTTTTGATCTCTGCGCCTTTCGCATTATCGTCGATACCATCCCGGACTGTTATAACGTGCTGGGAATCATCCACGATATGTTCAAGCCGGTTCCCGGACGGTTTAAAGATTATATTTCCACCCCGAAACCCAACATGTACCAGAGCGTGCATACCACCGTCATCGGCTCGGAAGGTATCCCTTTCGAGGTTCAGATCCGCACATGGGATATGCATGCCACAGCAGAATACGGCATTGCGGCACACTGGAAGTATAAACTGGGTGACGGCGCATCCACCGTTCACGAAGGCGATGAGGATAAGTTTGCCTGGGTACGGCGTTTGCTGGAAAGCCAGCAGGAATCCGATGCGGCCGACTTTTTCCACAACCTGAAAATCGATATGTTCGGAGACGAGGTTTTCGTCTTCTCTCCGAAAGGCGACGTTGTCAATCTCCCGGCCGGCGCCACCCCGATTGATTTTGCCTATACCATCCACAGCCAGGTCGGCAACTCGATGGTGGGAGCAAAAGTCAACGGCAGCATTGTACCTTACGATCATGTGCTGCAAAACGGCGATATCGTCGAGATCCGCACTTCCAAATCGGCTCCCGGCCCCAGCCGTGACTGGCTGAACATCGCCAAAAGCGGTTCCGCCAGAACCAAGATCAAACAGTGGTTCAAAAAGGAACGGCGTGAAGAGAACATTATCCGCGGACGCAGCATGCTGGAAGATGAGCTGAAACACAGCGGCATCAGCCCGGATGAAGCGCTTGCGGAGGAGATCATCTCCCCCATTATGAAGCGCCTCTCCTTCAATGCCGTTGATGATCTCTATGCCGCCATCGGCTACGGCGGCGTTGCGGTGGCACGCATCGTCAACCGGGTGCGGGACGAATTGAAAAATGCCGCTGCCGAACGCAAAACGGCCTTTGATAAAATGGCGCAGGCAGCCGAGCGCCGCGAACAGCAGGCCAAAAAGAACACCAAGGCCATCCACGGCATTCTGGTGGAAGGCCTGGACAACTGCCTGGTCAAATTTTCCCGCTGCTGCACGCCGGTGCCCGGCGATGACATTGTGGGCTTTATCACCAGAGGGCAGGGCGTCTCGATCCACCGGCGCGACTGCATGAATTATCAGAAGAGCATCGACACGGAAAATGACGGGCGCTGGATCCGCGTTTCGTGGGCCGAAAGCATTACCGATTCGTATCTCACCACTATTGTGATTGCCGCCAAAGATCGCAGCGGCCTCGTCCTCGATATTGCGACGATTCTCAATTCCATCAACGCAAAAGTGCGGACGCTGACGGCCCGTGATGTGGGCTACGGCACGGCGCTTACCTCCGTCACGCTGGAGGTGCGCAACGTGCAGGATCTGCGCTATATCATGAGCAGGCTGCTTTCAGTGCCCGGCGTGCAGAGCGTCAAGCGCAACGGACAGGGACAATCCTGAAGAAATCAGAGGAACCATTTCCATGAGAGCTGTATTAACCAGAGTCAATTCCGCTTCCGTCACCATTGACGGTGAAATCCACGGGAAAATCGGAAAGGGGTTTCTGATTCTCCTTGGTGTTCACGAGGATGATACGGAAGCCGAAGCCCTGAAAATAGCCGATAAAATCGGCGGCCTCCGTATTTTTGAAGATGAAAACGGCAAAATGAACGTGAATCCCCACGATGCGGGCGCAGAGCTGCTGATTATCAGCCAGTTCACCCTGTTTGCCGACTGCCGCTCCCGCCGCCCGGGCTTTTCCAAAGCAGCCCGGCCGGAAAAGGCCATCCCTCTCTATGAGCTGGTGATTGCCAAATGCCGTGAGGCCGGATTCCATGTGGAGACCGGCGTTTTTGCCGCGGAGATGCTGGTGGATTCGCAAAATGACGGGCCTGTCACCATTCTGCTCGACACAAAGGAGCTGTAACCATGCTGATCAAAACACTCCCTGTGGGAGACCTTGAAACCAACTGCTACGTTGTGACCAATGAGAACACGCTGGAGAGCGTTGTCATCGACCCGGGCGACGAGAGCAACACCATTCTCGATTATCTGGAAGATAACCATCTCACCTGCAAAGCCATTTTTCTGACCCACGGGCATTATGACCATGTGGGTGCGGTGGAGGCCGTGCAGGAAGAGACGGGAGCTCCGGTTTATATGAACGCGAAGGATGATGCGAAGAACATGCAATCCTCCCGTTTTCCCTTCACCTTACCGGAAAACGGTTTTCCTTTTGATGACGGAGATCATCTCACCGTTGCGGGTATCGATTTTTCCATTCTCTCCACACCGGGCCACACGCCCGGGAGCGTCTGCATTCAGGCAGAAGATGTGCTTTTCACCGGAGACACTCTTTTCCGCGGCAGTTGCGGCAGAACGGATCTCCCCGGCGGGGATATGGACGAGATGATGGCTTCCCTGAAAAAGATCTGCTCCCTGGAGGGAGATTATGAAGTCTATCCCGGGCATATGGACTGCTCATCGCTGATCCGGGAACGGAACTTTAATTACTATTGCCGCGCTGCCATGCAGCAGTAAAACAGGAGATATTGTTATGAAGGAACCTACATTAGTCATTCTCGCTGCCGGGATGGGCAGCCGCTTCGGTGGGCTGAAGCAGATCATGCCGGTGGATGAACACGGGCATTCGATTATCGATTTTTCCCTGTTCGATGCCTATCGTGCCGGATTCCGGAACGTTGCTTTCATCATCAAGCATGAAATTGAGGAAGACTTCAAAGCATCCATCGGCAAACGGATGGAACGATATTTTGATGTGCAGTATATTTATCAGCAGCTTGATGTTCTGCCGGAAGGCTATGCCGTGCCGGAAGGGCGCGTGAAACCCTGGGGTACGGGCCACGCCGTTTCCTGCTGCCTCGGAAAAGTGGACGGGCCTTTTGCCGTGATCAATTCCGATGATTTCTACGGCCGCACAGCATACTCCGCCCTCTATGACTTTCTCGCCGAGCCCCGCCCGGAAAATGAACATGCGATGGTCGCCTATTTGGTGAAAAACACCGTGACGGAAAACGGCTCGGTGGCCCGCGGCGTCTGTTCGGAAAAAGACGGTTATCTCACAGACGTCACCGAACGCACGCGGATTGAGAAGCGCGGAGAAAACGCCGCCTTCACCGAAGACGGAGAAACCTGGGTTTCTCTCCCCGGCGACACGCCGGTTTCCATGAATTGCTGGGCATTCGGCAATTCCCTGCTGCAGGAGCTGAACGACCGCTTCCCTGCCTGGCTGGACGAAAATCTCCCGAAGAATCCGCTGAAGTGCGAATACTTCCTTCCCTTTGTCGTCAATGACCTGATCAAGGAAGGCAAAGCAGCTGTCCGGCTGCTCAACTGCCACGAAACCTGGTACGGCATGACATATAAAGAAGATCTGCAAACCGTGAAAGATGCCATTGCTTCCATGCGGGAAAAGGGCATCTATCCCGAGACATTACTTGACTGAGAGGAGAAACTTTATGAACGTTCTTGTCACCGGCGGAGCCGGATTTATCGGCAGCCATACCTGTGTTGAGCTTCTGGAAAAGGGCTACGGCGTAGTCGTCATCGACAATCTGGTCAATTCCTGTGAAAAATCGCTGGAGCGCGTCCAGCAGATTGCGGGAAAAGACCTCGTTTTCTACGAAAATGACGTGCGTGACCGTGCAGCGCTGGATTCCATTTTTGAAAAGTACGACATCGGCTGTGTCATCCACTTTGCGGGGCTGAAAGCCGTGGGCGAATCGGTTGCCATGCCGCTGGAATATTACGACAACAACCTCTTCTCCACCGTGACGCTCTGTGAATCCATGCGGGAACACCACGTGAACAACATCGTCTTTTCCTCCTCTGCAACCGTCTACTCCGGGGACAATGAGATGCCCCTGCGCGAATCCTCCCATACGGGCATGTGCACCAATCCCTACGGCTGGACGAAATACATGTCCGAACAGATTCTGCGTGACACGGCAAAAGCCAATCCCGACTGGTCGATTGCGCTTCTGCGTTACTTCAACCCCATCGGCGCTCACCCGAGCGGGCTCATCGGAGAAGATCCCCGCGGTATTCCGAACAACCTCATGCCGTATATCTCCCAGGTCGCCGTCGGACGTCTGGACCACCTGAGTGTTTACGGAGACGACTATCATACGCCTGACGGAACCGGCGTGCGTGACTATATCCACGTCTGCGATCTGGCAGCAGGCCACGTCGCTGCCATCGAGTATATGCTCGGCCATAAGGGCGAAAACGTCTTCAATCTCGGCACCGGCACCGGATACAGCGTGCTGGATATGGTGAAAGCGTTTGAGCGCGTCACCGGGAAAAAGATCCCTTATGAAATTGCACCCCGCCGCCCCGGCGATCTTGCCACTGTCTATTCCAGCCCGGACAAGAGCGCAGAGCTTCTCGGCTGGAAGGCTCGTTACAATCTGGAGGATATGTGCCGCGACACCTGGAACTGGCAATCCCATAACCCCATGGGTTACGCCGGCTGATTCTCCTCTATTTAACCAACATCCCTTTGCGGCTCAGAAAACTGAGCCGCTTTTTTGATCTCTTCCACAGTGGCAAACCGCCAGTGCTTCCCGCCGCACGTCTGATAATGCCCGTGACAGACTTTGTGAACATCCCGAAACCCCGTCAGTCGTTCCGCTTCACTCTGAGAGGAATAAAACGTGCCTGTTTCCACACAGATGACCGGCCTCGGTTTGTGATCGGACAGCAACAGAGCGTTCAGCTTTCCTTCTTCTGCCCTTTTTTTCATAAAACTGCTTGTTTTTGCCCGCAGTTCCGGTCTTGCCTCATAGACCTTCTGACGGCTTTTCTGACTTCTGCGGGACAGCTCAGGATCGGTTTCATACGAACGCCGGAGAGAACGGCTGATTTCCTCTTTGCATGGCCCGGAAAGATTTCGCCCCAAAGAGGAACCTCCGGTTGCTCTGTTATACCCTTTCTCCGGATTCATGCTGTCATAGTACTGAATAAACCAATCTTCCAGTTTCCAGGCACCTTCCAGCGTAAGATGATCACACAGAATCTCCTTTCGAAAACCGTCCTTTCCATACTTGCGAAATGCCTGAGCCATGGGAGATGCATTATTTTCCTCCCACATATGATACCCGTTCCGCATCCGTTTCTTCAGTGTTTTGCCGGTATAACCGATATAGACCTTATTCTCCGGACTTGTGAGTTTATAGACCAGATAATGCGCCTCCGGCGGCGGTGAGGACCCTAAAGGACTTGCTTCGCTTCGCAATGAGCTATTTGCAATTTGCAATTCGCAATTGTTTTCTGTTTCCATTAATGATTTCCTCCTTTGATTTGTATTTTTGAGGATTCTGTATTATGATGACCTCATCCGTCACAGGGCTTGCACTCTCTTTTTTCTCATTTTAGTCTTGTTGAGGATTTGAAAACTCGCTTAACACCTCATCCACCGTCGCTGACGCGACGGTCCCCCTGTCTCGCTGCGGCTCGGTCACGCCACGGCTCTGACCTGCCACCGGCAGGTCATTCACTACCTTAGCGACACTTCGTTACCCATGAGGGGAAGGTTATATAAGGATTTGATTATGAAAAATAACTGGTATTCAAAATACTTGAAACCATAGTTATCAGGGGGATGGTTCTCTTGACACCCCACTTCACTTATACATCTCAAAAAATTAGCTCGGCGCAGTGCACTCACCACGAGGTACCATGTCGTCTGCCGAGCCGTTACTTCGCACTCAGTACGAGCACCCGCGGTCTCCCTGACCTCATCCACCGCCGCGTAGCGGCGGTCCCCCTTCCCCACCAGGGGAAGGTTATATAAGGTATTATTTTAGAAGGGGGAGACCGCTTATACTGTCGACATCCTTCCCTTTACTTAGCTCGGCGCAGAGACTAAACACGAGGTACCATGCTGTCTACCGAGCCATTGCTTTGCACTCAGTACGTCGTCAAAACGGCACATCCATGTCAGCAGGAAAACGCATGCGTTTCCCTGAAGTGACATTCGTGCCGTTTTTCCTCTCCACTCAAGCAACGCCTTTGTTTCGTGCACTCGCTACACTTCGTGCACTTCACGGCTTTTGCTTTCGTGGTTACTTACAACCCACTTTACAAGCAATTCGAACAATTAACATTAAAATTAGCTCGGCGCAGTGCACTCACCACGAGGTATGCAGTAGTCTCCTGCGACTCGCTAAGAGCCTCGCTACGCTCGGTTGCTCGCTTGCATACCCATAAAGGGCACAGGTGGCGCCTGCGGGCGCTCACGAGCCATTGCTTTGCACTTAGTACGACGAATTGGCCATCTTATAGACCCAATATTGCTCAGGCGTCCACCCGAGCGCCTCCAACTGGCTCTCACTCGGGACAATCCCGGCATTCATCATTGCCTTGGCCCCGGCAGCGTATCGGTCCTGCACGGCATCCCGATAATCCGCCGTCTCTGCCCCATTACCCGCAACACCGAAAAGCTTTGCCGCCTGCAGTTCGGCATCCGGGAGATACTTGCTGACATTCAACGCATACTCGTTCTCCCACTCCCGCAGCTTTGCGTTGAACTCCTGGACGCCGACGTTCTTTTCCTTTGCCCACTTCTCCAGATTCTGCAGCTCGGTCAGATACTTGTTGCTGATTTCCAGAACCTTATCGGCTTTTTCAAATTCTCCCTTTGCCCGTAGATCGGCAATTTGTCTTGCCGTATCCGTCTGCAGTTTGACTTCGGCAGAGTTGATGACCTGCCTGTTCCCTGCAGCCGTATTCTGAATACCACCATACTGCATCATGCCAATACCGCCTCGGTCACCCCGGGCTTCGGCATATAAAACCTGGTTGTCCAGGGCTTTGGCCTCATCCCGATCCACCTGATTCCGTTGCGTTTGATAGAGGGCTTTGCTGCCTTGCGCATTCCGGACAAGG
>JAFUGY010000080.1 GCA_017469115.1 Oscillospiraceae bacterium | reverse complement strand
CCAGCCCGCCGATGCAATTGAGCAGGGTGGACTTCCCCGAGCCGATCGGCCCCAGAATCGCACGGATTTTCCCGGCCTCCATCTCCGTTGTGATACCGCGCAGCACCTGCGTATAGCTGCTGCCTTCTCCATAACTCTTTTTTAAGTCGTTAATTTTCAGATACATTGTTTTTCTCTCCGGCTGTGACAGCATTGTTTTGTGGGCTCGATGAAAGCCAATATTGTTTTTCTTAATTGTTAGTTATTTCTAACAATTGTAATTATAGCAAAACTCAGCCTAACTTTCAATCTAAAAAACAAGTCTCCGCATATGAAATAGCGCACCTCCCTGCTTTTGGCAAGGAAGTGCGCTATGATGCTTCAAAATCGGAATAAAATTATGCCGAAAACAAAGGATTTTACGGTTTTTCTTCGTTCAAAAAGTCAAAATCCGCCGCATGCAGGTGCAGCATGGCGTCCACGCAGGCAAGGCCGAACATGGTGCCGGTAAACTCTCCGTATCCGCTGTGTTCGTCAGACAAGTGCCAGGTTGGAAAGTCCTGCCCGATCGCTGTCCAGTTTTCCCCATCGGGAGACCAGGAGAAGGCAAACCGTTTTCCGTCAATACGCAGGCGCAGCCAGACCGCTCCCTGCGGGGCCGGGATTTCACAGTCACGATGATCGTTCTTCACACCGCGGTCAATCTCCTGTACGCTCAGCACCGGGCAACCCTGCTCTTCGCTCCACGTCTTGCGCAGCCACACATAGTTCATATTGTCATAGTAAAGCACAAGCCCGGCACTATGCTGATACAGTTCCGGCGTAAAGTCCATCCGTGTGGTGATTTGCGTGCGGAGGCAAGTCAGCTTTCGCACCAGCAGGCTTACCCGGTTGGTAGAACTCAAAGATTCCTGCCCGCGCAGTCGTATCCAGCCGGGGCGGGTTTGCAGGTCAGCAAAGGTCGTCGGGTCAATCCGCGGCGCGTAATAGTCTGCGCGAAGAGCCGGATCCTCAAAGCCGTCAAAACCGGGTAGTTCCGCAGCGGCAAAAGGCGGAAGCTTCGCCTCTTCGCTCTCCGGCCGCACCAGATTTCCGCCGCCCGGCAACTGCAGCCAGCCGTCCTCCGTCCACTCCAGCTTCTGGATCGCCGCTTCTCTGCCCAATGTGCAGCAAAGCTCCGGAACAAAGGGGCGGGCACAGTGATAAGCCATGAAGACTTCTCCCTCCGGCGTTTCGGCAAGGCTGCCATGCCCCGCTTTCTGCAGCGGAGCATCCGGATTATAGTAGCGGGGTTTGAGATGATCGGTATCGGCGCTTTCGTCCCGATTTTCCGGCACGGAGGATAGAATCGGGTTATGCGGGCAGGGCTCATACGGGCCGTAGATGCTCTCCGCGCGGCTGAGCGTGACGCAGTGATAATAGCCCGTACCGCCTTCGGCACAGAGCAGATAATAAAACCCGTTCTTTTGATAAAGATGCGGACCTTCGAGGCAGCCGCGCATGGTCGCGCCCATCGAAATCCGCCGGGGATAACCGGCTATGGCCTTTTTCTCCGGGTCATATTCCACAAGGCAGATTCCACCGGGTTTGCGGCGGTTGTCTCTCGTCTCCCATTCCAGCGAAACCAACCATTTGCGCCCGTCATCATCGTGAAAAAGGGAGGCGTCAAACCCCGCCGAGTGCAGATAAACCGGCTCAGACCATGGGCCTTCTATATCCGGCGCGGTGATCAGATAGTTGTCAATATCAAAGAAGCGTGCATTCATCGAGCGCATCACACCGTAAACCAGATAAAAAAGCCCATCGGCTTCGCACCAGGTCAGGCAGGGCGCCCACACACCTTTCGCGGAGGGCAGCCCCCGCAGCGAAAGGCCCTCCGCATCTCTGAGCAGATGGGTCTTCAGTTCCCAGTGCTTTAAATCCCTTGAGTGATAGACCGGGATGCCGGGAAACCATTCAAACGTGGAACAAGCCAGATAATAATCATCTCCTCTGCGGCAGAGGCAGGGATCCGAATGAAAACCGGGCAGGATTGGATTTTGAATCATGAGAGTGCTCCTCGATTCTTGCAAAAATGATTGCTTTTATGTTATGCTTTTTTTCGGGTTTTGTCTATCGTTTTTTCAGCCACAATCCTTGAAAAGGCAAGAGAGATTGAAAAACGCCCGCCCTGATCAATCATTGACCGGGGTGGGCATTCCTTGTGTGTCAGGTGAAATTACTCCAGCGTGATCTCCTCGCCGGGGGCAACGATGATCCTGCCGGGGCCGTCAAAGGCTTCGGCCCGCGCCTGATCAAAGAGCTTGCCGGGTGCCATGTGGTAAGGGATACTGTGAGCGGCGTTAACTGTCTTCGCGCATGCACTCGCCTCAGCAAGATCCATGTTATAGATCCCGTCGCACACATAGAGCCCGTAGTGGATGTCCCTTTCCGCGAGCTCTGCCATCTGAGCCGTGGTGGATGTATCTCCCGTGGCATAGACGGAGATCCCGTCCGCCAGTGTGATCAGCCAACCCACGCACACGTTGATGTCATGATTCGGATTGTTGCCCGCCTGCACTGCTTCCACCGTGGCATAGCCGAGGTCATAGGCCTTGTATGTTCCGTTCACCAGAGCTTCGGTATACCAGATCTCCCGGCAGCCGGGATTGCGGTTTGTGATGAGATTGACTGCCGTATGATCATGGTGCCCGTGGGAGACCAGAATCAGATCCGCCGGGAGTTCATATCCCTCCCCCGCATACGGGTCTACATAGATCACTTTTCCTTCCGCTGTGGTGATGCGAAAGCTGCCGTGCCCCTGATAATAGAGAACGGGCTTTCCAAACTCTTCTGCCATAACTGCTGAACCTCCGGATATCAGAATTGCAAGAACAAGGAGCGTGCACAGAAACTGTTTCATTTTCTTTTCCCCTCTCCTGTTTGTTGTGATTCTATCATACCATACTGCAGCAGGAAAAGAAAGCAAAAATCCTCTCTTTGTTCCGTTTCATCCATCTTTTTCAAGGGGCCTCTTCACGATGGTTGACTCATTGCCTCTTCAAAGTGCTGTTCGAAACGGGCGATAGCTTCCCTGCTGATCTCATCATCCGGCTGCAGCATATCAAAGGCATGCATGTCCGTGTGATAAACATCAACCTCCGCTTCTACACCGGCACGGCGAAGATCATCAACGTATTTCAGCGTTTCCGCATAAAAGGGCTCTCCGTCGCCTACAAAGGTATAGCAGGGCGGGAGATTTGCGTAATCCGTCTGCTGAGACGGAGAAGCATAGGGAGATACAGCTTTCTTTGCATCCTTTCGCAGATAACACTTCCATCCCAGGTGATTTCGACGGGTGTTCCATACCTTCCCGTGATTATGCCGGGAGCTCTCCGTGTCGATGTTGCTGAGCATCGGATACAATGGCATCTGGAAAGAAACGTGAATTCCCCGATCTCTCGCCATCATGCATACAGCTGCGCAGAGGCCGCCTCCTGCGCTT
>JAFUGY010000079.1 GCA_017469115.1 Oscillospiraceae bacterium | reverse complement strand
CCTGCAAGCCGGGGTCGGCGCCATGGCGGGAGGAATCGAGGCCTATTTCATCCGGAAATACCGGGAAGCCATGCCGCTTGTGACAATTGTGGAACCCGAAGAAGCTGCCTGCATCTATCAGTCTGTTTTGAAAAATGACGGGCAGATGCATTCCGTTACGGGTGATCCTGTCACAATCATGGCCGGGCTCAATTGCGGGACGCCATGTGAAACCGTATGGCCGATTCTCCGGGATTGTTCCTCCTTTTTCTGCGCCTGTAAGGATGCCGTCACGGAACTGGGCATGCGTTCCTATGCAAATCCGTATGGTTCCGATCCGGCAGTAACTGCAGGAGAATCCGGCGCGGTTACCTACGGCCTGCTGCTCACAATTCTGCAGTCTGAAGAGCTCAGAAATCTTTTCCGGATTGATCAGAATTCCGTGATTCTTCTCATCAATACGGAAGGGGACACCGATCCGGAAGGATACAGGCGTGTCATCTCCCAATAACCAATAACGCAACCCGGCGGGTACCTGTACCCGCCGGGTTTACTGTTCAACAATATTGTTTGGTGGCTTTCGTTATTTCTTCTTGCGGATGATGTTGATGCTCTGTTTTGCAGCATGGCGAAGCATGGGCCCGACTTTGTCTTCGCAGCGTACCATGTTGGAAGCTTCCGGCACGTCGCGCTGCAGATGAATGGCGTCGAACATGCACTTTGTGGTGCAGAGCCCGCAACCGATGCATCTGTTCCGGTCGACGACGCTTACGCCGCATCCGAGGCAGCGGGAAGCTTCCGATTTGACCTGCTCTTCGGTAAAGGTGAGCCTGTCATGCTCGAAGGTTCCGACCTTCTTTTCATCGTGCAGGATGGGCTGACGGGCAGGACGGTCAAAGCTGTCAAGCCCGAAGAGGAGATCTTCCTTATTGAGCTCGTAAAACTCACGGAGGTTTCTGCCTCTGGTAAGGCTCTGTCCTTCCTGAACAAAGCGGTGAAGTGATTCGGCACCTTCGCGGCCGGCGGCAATGGCATCAATGGCAAACTTCGGGCCGGTGTAAACGTCACCGCCGACGAAGATGTCAGCCTGCTCCGTTTGGTACGTGACGGGATCGGCAAGGGCGTTGCCCTTTTTGCCGGTAGAGAGTTTCCCTACGTCGAGCCCGCCCCAGTCAATCGTCTGGCCGACTGCTGCAAGGACGGAATCCACTTCCAGAATTTCATAATTGCCGGTGCCGACGGGTTTCCGTCTGCCTTTTTCATCCGGCTCACCCAGTTCCATGATTTCAACTTTCAATCCGGTCACTTTGCCGTCTGTACCGAGAACTTCAATCGGTGCATTGAGGAAGCAGAACTTCACGCCTTCGGCTTTTGCTTCGGCAATCTCTTCCTTGTCAGCCGGCATCTCTTCTTCGCTGCGGCGATAGATCACGGTTGTTTCTGCACCGAGGCGAACGGCTGTGCGGCAAACATCCATTGCCACGTTGCCGCCTCCGATGACGGCACACTTCTTCCCAATATCGGGGCTTCCGCCGAGATTCACTTCACGCAGGAAGTCAACTCCGCCGAAAACGCCGGCAAACTCTTCACCCGGAATGCCGAGTTTGGCACTCTTCTGTGCGCCGATGGCAACATAGAAGCCCTTGTAGCCCTCTTCACGGAGCTGCTCAATGGTGACGTCTTTACCCACTTCGGTGTTCATGCGGAAGTGTACACCCATCTTTTCCAGTACTTCAATTTCGCCTTTGAGGGCACTGCGATCGAGCCGATAGCTGGGGATGCCCATAATCAGCATACCGCCGGGCTGGGGGTTGCGGTCGAATACGGTGACGTTGGTATAGCCCATGCGCGCCAGATAGTAAGCGCAGCTCAAACCGGCAGGGCCTGCACCGATAATGGCAACTTTTTCCTCGTAGGGTTTATCAATCGGGCGACGGCGGATGGGTTCCGGAATATAGCGCTCTTCGCCTTTCAGATCCTGCTCGGCGATGAACTTCTTGATCTCGTCAATGGCGACTGCCTTGTCGAGAGAGGCGCGGGTGCAGGCTTCTTCACATCTGCGGTTGCAGACGTAGCCGCAAACCGAGGGGAAGGGGTTATCCTGTTTGATGAGTTTGAGGGCATCGAGATAGCGGCCTTCTTTTGCCAGCTTGATATATCCCTGAATGGCAATGTGGGCCGGGCATGCGGTTTTGCACGGTGCCGTGCCGGATTCATGGCAGTTCTTGCGGTTGTCTACCACATAGTTCGGGTTCCATTTATCTTTGCCCCACTTCAGGCCGGAGGGGAGTTCCTGTTTCGGATATTCCACATCGCCGTGCTTGGTGCAGAGCTTCTGGCCGAGCTTTACAGCGCCGGCAGGACATACTTCCACGCACTTGCCGCAGGCAACGCAGTTGTCTTTATCCACATGGGCGCGGTAAGCGGAGGCCGAAAGGTTTGGCGTGTTGAAATATTGGCTGGTGCGCAGGGCAAAGCAAACGCCCACGTCACAGTTGCAGATGCCGAAAATCTTGTCTTTCCCGTCAATATTCGTGACCTGATGCACATAGCCGTTGTCTTCCGAGCGCTTGAGAATCTCCAGGGCTTCTTCCTTGGTGATGGGGCGGCCCTTGTTGGTCTCAATCAGATACGTGGCAAAATCGCCGACGCCGATGCAGCAGTCATCCTGAATTTCACCGGAGCCTTCATGATAAAGGCGGCGGGCGTTGCGGCAGGAGCAGTAACCGACGGACAGTTGTCCGTCATACTTCTCCAGCCAGTGGGTGAGGTGTTCGATAGAAGCGGATTCGCTCTTGGCAGGGATGGCACTTTCCACGGGGATGACGTGCATGCCGATACCGTCTCCTCCGGGAGGAATCAGGTGCGTTTTCCCTTCCAACGGCAGGAAGGTCATTTTGTCGAAAGAATCGGCAAGTTCCGGATATTTGTCTACCTGCCAGCGTACCAGATTGGTCATCTCGGCGATCCCGGGCACAAACAGCTGGACGTACCATTGCTTTTCATGCTGCGGATTTTCCCAGTTGTATTCGACGATGCCGTGTTCCGCTGCATCCGTGAGCAGCTCGGTAATGCGTTCCTCTGACTTGCCGGTAATTTTTGCAATTTCTGCAGTGGTTTTGGGCTTTCTCAGCTCCATCTTAAACATGATCTCAGCGATTTCATCGCTGGTGCATGCCCTGTCCAGAATAATGTATTCCGGATCGGTCTCCGTCAGCTTCTTGATGCCGAATTTGTACGGAAGACGGTCCGTAATCATTTTGCCAAGATCAAACAGTATTTCTCTTGCCATGGGTATCTCCTTCTCTCAAAATAATTGGAACGATTTGACATACCTTTCCATTATAAAGTTATTTTACCATATGGACATACAGTTAGTCATGTATAACATGCAGATCGCAAGCAAAAAAATAATGCTGCAAACAAAAGTGCTGCAGCATCATAAATACAAGTCAGTCTGTAAGATGGGGCGGACCCACAAAAGCAGCCACAATCTGTTGAAATCTAAAATGTAATAATGTAGAGAGAAAGTCAACATTCAAAATGTGGTATAATCTGGAAAAATCAAAATAAATGGGTTAATGGGGAAAAATATGGGGAAAAAATTTCCCCATGTTTTTGATTCATGGGGAAGAAGATCAACTGATTTTGATTTTCTGATTTTTAATAAATTTGTCCATTCGCTCAGCGGATTCGCGCATCATTGTATCCGTAACGTGTCCATACACTTGAAGAGTGAAGCTTGCCGTTGAATGACCAAGGTTGTTTTGTATAGTCTTGAGATCGTCACCGTTCCGGATGGATTGCACCGCGTAAGAATGACGAAGATCATGGAATCGAGCGTCAGGACGTCCAATTTTTTCTGCTATCCGTTTGAAATTCAAATAGACAGTTTCGGAGCTGTAAGGGGATCCGTCCGAATGTGTGAATACAAGATTTAATTCGTTCCTCCAATTATCGGAGCCAACCTCGAGCATCTGTTGAAATTGCTTTGTCTTGATTGATTTGAGAAGCTGCATGATAGAAGGAGCAGGCCGAAGGGTGCGAGGTTTAGAATTTTTAGTGGGAAGGAGAACATTACGACCTTTCGAATCCAGCTGATGCTTTATTGTTATCAGACCGTTTTCAAAGTCGACCTCATCCCAAGACAGCCCGCGAATTTCACCCTTGCGCATTCCCGTGAATAGAGCAACCACAAACAGATTATAATACTTGTTTTTTTGAGCAGACGAGAGAAAGTTCTCAATGTCGTGCTCATCTAAAGGCTTTATCTCTGGAGAAATGATTTTCGGTAAGTCCGCCTTGTCGGTCGGATTGAACCGAAGCAAGCCAATATCAACAGCTTTTTGCAAGCATTGATGCAGAGCGGCATGAACATTTTTAACTGTTTTGGGGTTGAGTGGTTCGCCGCTAATCCGGTTAGTAAATCCGTTGTAAAGTTTCTGGATGTGAAGGGGAGTTATCTTTGTCAATTTGAGTTTTGAGATTTTATCAGTCTTTACGTGCTTAGCAAGATCATTGGTGTAAGTTTCTCTCGTCCGGTGCTTAACGGAATTGAGGTATTCAGAAGTATAGACGTCAATCCACTCAGCAAGAGTGAATTCTTTTTCCCGGCGCGGTTGATAGGTGCCGAGAGCAACTTGCTTTTGCGCTTCCTGCATTTTGGCAAGTGCTTCTTTCTGAGAAGAGCCGGTGAATTCTCTAAGTTGTGGAATGCCGGTATCTGGATCGGGAATGAAGCACCGAGCGCGCCATGAAATATAAGTCTTGCCATTTCTGGTGATGGTGCGCTGCTTGACACTTCCTTGACCTTTGGGCGCGCGTGTGGTTGCCTCTTTTTTCTTTCTGGGCATAATTACCTCCTTGTAATTTTGCCCGCATTCTGGTATTCTATGGAATGCAGGCTGATTTGTGAAGTGATCTGCTTGTTTACCAAGAACGTCTCTGCATTGGCCGTGCAGGGGCGTTTTTTTATTTTTTATCTTCTGTGCGATGGAAGAAGTCAAGAAGCATTTTTTGAAGTTTATACTCTTCAAAATCAAGGTCATCTCTCAATTGTTGTTCGTGCGATTCTTCTGAAAATAATTGTGAAATATCACGGAGATCTTGATAAGAGTCTTCAATTTCGTTGAATAAAGCTTTGCTTGCTTCTGCAGTTATGAAATCAGAAATTGTTTTGAATTCACTTTTCCGGTTATTGTACCTTTTTTGTCGTTCCAAGATCTGTCCATACTGATAGGCCATTCGCCAAAAAGAGGGAGTTTCGATTAAGTCATTAAGAAAAGTTGAAGGTAATCTATCTAATGTCGATATGGAGTCATGCAGAATGGTTATTGCTTTGTCAGAAAGACCGGTATACTTTGAAATATCAACACGATCTAAAGATGTGTGCTCTTGTTCGCCAATGAGATGATTAATATCAAGGTCCAGTATTTCGCCGATTGCATATAATGTTTTTAGATGGCTCTGTATATTTGATACATTTCCATTTTCCAGCTTTGATAGAGTATTCCTGCCAATAGAAGAACCATCCATCCGATTTTGCAATTGGGTTATAAGCTCAGATTGTGACATTCCTTTTTCTTCCCGTGCCTGTTTGATGCGTTCGCCTATTATTTTAATGCGTTCGTTGTATTTCAAAATAAACAGCTCCTTAACAATAGGTGTAAATAATAATCACGTTTACAGCTACATTATAGCATGATATAATGACAAATGTCAAGATGATTATGAAATAAAGGAGGGAAAACTTACATGAATGAAGTTGACATGATGGAAAAAATACGTCAAGCCCGGAACAAGTATCAGAGAGAGTGGAGAGCCAAACACCCTGATAAAGTCAGAGCAATTAACATGCGTTATTGGCAGAAAAAAGTTATGGAGGAACTAAATGGAAGAGAAGAAGGAACACAGCAGTCTTGCCAATAAAATGGCATATCGGCCTGCGGAAGTTTCACAGGTGTTAGGATTGAGTTTACCCCTTGTGTATGGGATGATTAGGAGCGGCGTAATTCCTTCAATTAGAGTAAACAATTCTATCATCGTGCCAAGGCAACAGTTGGAAGAAGCATTATCAGAGATGGTCGGGCAAGAAATTAGGGCATAATTAATTATTGTATATGTATTAGTGCGAGTATGATTTTTCGGTGGTGGTGTGACATATACAGCAAAAACACTATCAAAGGAGGTACATACAGATGTACAAAAAGAAAAAGCCGCTGCGGGACGGCAGCGGCACACACGAGGTCATGGAAAACTCTACAACGCAAAAAGAGTATACCACATCTCAAAGTGAAACACAAGGACCAGTGGCTAAAATCTTATGGAGCAGCCGAGCATTGAGTGAGGGAGCCAAAATGTCGGATGAAACAATTCTTGAGGCATTGGGTATGAGTCAGGATAAGGATGCACGGCGGCATCTGCAAAAAATGATTCGAGAAGAACGCTTGCAGAGTCCGATTGTCACAGGTGGAAAAGGTCGTGGCTATTGGTTAGCAGATCCGTCAACGCCACAAGGGAGGGCAGATATTGCCCGATGCGCTGCCACTTACGCTCGCAGGGGTGGAAACACAATGGTTACAGTTCACAGGCTACGGCGGTTTTTGGGTGTGATGCCTGGACAAATGGGCATTGATGGTAGTGAGGTTTAGGTGATGTGGGCGGGAAAAAGCAAAAGTACGAGAAGAAGCCATTCGAAAGCACGCTGCAACCATCGGACACGTCTGCAAATATATATGAGTCCATGATGCTTTCTACTGCATGGCAAGACCTATCAGCATCAGCAAGGGTGCTGTATCTTACTTGCAAAAGTCAATATTATAGTGAGAAGAAAAAGCCTGTTGAAGATGACAGGGAGACGTTCACGATGAATCAGCAGAAATGGGCAGAAAAATATCATTTATACACGAAGGAAAACCATAGAGGCTTTCAACGAGATATGGAGTCGTTGATAATGCATGGATTTGTAAAATGTGTTGAATGTGGAGCCGTAACACGTACAAAGTCAATCTACAAGTTTTCAGCCGATTGGATGCACTTTGACCCTTCCAGCGTTATCGAGGTGGATTGTGCTAATATGACAGATGCAATGAGGCGAAAAATCCGAAAAAAAGAAATAGAGTAAATGGTAATATTTATAATTCTCGTGTAAAAAGTCACTAAGGGGCAAGAGGGAAAATCAGGGACGGTTAGTGTAAAAAGTCACTAAGAGCAAGAGAGAACAGTATCAATATTAGTGTAAAAAGTCACTAAGATTTGAGCGGGTCTTAGTGTAAAAATACACGAGCCAAAATGACAGAGGGGGAGCAATCCCGCTCCCCTATACAGAAAAGGAGCTTTACATGGATTCAGTATTTACAGATGACTTTGCAGACCCGGCGGGGCTGCTGGATGACTTGAGGACAGCCGGAGCCGGATTATTGCAGTTTATTCGTGCCGAGGGGAAGGATAAAGAGCCGGAAGCCCGTTCGAAGGCAGATGATAACAGTGGGTAACATTAATAATCTCATTCAGTTCTCAGGTAGACAAAGCCCGGAGGAAGCCCGGAAAAACGGCCAGAAGGGCGGCATTGCATCAGGTGCCGTCAGGCGGCAGAGAAAGGAACTCAGGCAGCTTACAGCCGATTTAATGTTGTCGGAGGCAGTCCCACAGTATAGGGCAATCATCAAGCAAGCTTTTTTGTATGTAACACAGTTAGAAGCCTTGCTTGACAGTGCAAGCCGTTATTTGGAGATCAACGACAGCGACAGGGCTGCGGCTTTGGTTGCAGTTGCGGAAGATGTTGTTGCAGAATTGAGAAGTGAAGTTTTTGCAGAGAACAAAAAAGCTGCTGGTACGTGAGCCCCAGCAGCTAACCCAGATGGATGTTGTGAGGTGAAGTGAGCAAGATCTTCGCCTCTTTTTTATTGTAACACAAAATCACAAAAATATCAATAATAAGAACGAGCCCGGCATGGCAAGTGCAGGGCTCTTCCGATATGAATTTGACAATATGAATATATGTCGGTCAGCCACGACCGCAAGAAAATTTTAGCATGGGAGCGGGAAAAAATCAATGATAATTCCACCCGCAAATATGGGGGAAAAGGGGAAAAAACAGGTACATAATGGGGAAAAACATGGGGACAAGGGGAAAATAGGATACTTTTAATTTAAATCTATGAACTATCTAATGCTAAATGATGGGGAAATATGAAAATCCCACTCATATTAAGAACAAAATGAGCGGGATTAGAAATTAATACAAGTCAGTCTGTAAGCCGGGTTCTGTCTTAAGCGGCCATCTATCTGTGGCCTTTCGTTGCCGAAAGGCTCAAGCCACCTCCTGAGAGCGGCCGGGCAGGCCATATGCTCTCCCACGGTGTTGCTCCGGATAGAGTTTACAGCACCGACATGTCTCCATGCGGTGGGTGAGCTCTTACCTCGCCTTTCCACCCTTACCGGCAAAAGCAAAGCATTTGCCGGCGGTATATCTCTGTTGCACTTGTCCGAGGGTCACCCCTGGCGGGCGTTACCCGTTATCCTTGCCCTTCGGAGCCCGGACTTTCCTCACGCACAGGCTTTCGCCTTGTGCCCGCGGCCGCTCGGCTGACTTGCGGAGCATATTTTAAAGGAAAAATGCTGCCCCGTCAAGTTTAATCTTGTAAACAAAGAGCAAAGACGATATAATACCTCTGTTTGGGCTTTCGGGAGCCTGACAAAGGTTCATTCCTGTGAAGGGTAGGGAGGAGAATCGGTTTTATGACGTTGGAAAACTATGTCGAGTCCATCCGCGAAAAGTCAATCTGTGTGATTGGCATCGGGGTGAGCAATGAGCCGCTGATTACCATGCTGCTTGCTTCCGGTTGCCGTGTGACGGCCTGTGACAAGCGCACAAAAGAAGAGATGGGGGACGAGGCGGACAAACTCCTTGCCCTCGGTGCTCATCTTCGCCTCGGAGAAGATTATCTGGAGGATCTCGATTTTGATCTTATTTTCCGCACCCCCGGTCTCATGCCGTTTGAGGAGCATCTCGAGCGGGCAAGGCAAAAGGGCAGCGTGATCACTTCAGAGATGGAGGTCTTCTTTCAGGTTTGTCCCTGCCGCATCTTTGCCGTGACGGGGAGCGACGGGAAGACTACCACGACCACCATCATTTCCGAGCTGCTGAAGGCGGCAGGTTACACGGTGCATCTCGGGGGCAACATCGGCAAGCCTCTTCTGTGTGAAACCCCGGAGATGAAAAAAGAGGATATTGTTGTGCTGGAGCTCAGCTCTTTCCAGCTGCACAGTATGGAGTGCCGGCCGGATGTTTCGGTGATTACCAATATCAGCCCCAACCATCTCGACAAGCACAAGGATTATGAAGATTACGTAGACGCCAAAAAGTCAATCTACCGCAGGCAGCGGCAAGAAGACGTCATCGTCCTGAATGCAGAAGATGCCCGCACGCACGAATTTGCCTCGGAAGCTGCTGCACAAAAGCGCTATTTCTCTCTGGAGAAGGAAGTACCGGACGGTGTATTCCGGAAAGACGGCGTGCTCTTGCGTGCCGATCACGGTGTGTTCACGCCCATCATGCGCTCTGATGAAATTCTTCTGCCCGGCGAGCACAACTGCATGAACTACATGGCGGCCTTTGCTGCCACAGCCGATCTGGTGAGTGATGAAATTTGTTGCTCGGTTGCCAAAACATTTCGCGGTGTTGAGCACCGGCTGGAGACAGTGCGTGTGCTTCACGGCGTCACCTATATCAACGATTCCATCGGCACCAGTCCGACGCGCACCATCGCCGGCCTGCATGCTTTGAAAACAAAGCCCATTGTGATTGCAGGCGGATACGACAAGCATATTCCCTTTGATTCCCTCGGCGATGAGCTCTGCCTGCGAGCCAAAGCCGTTTTGGTGACGGGTGCCACGGCCGACAAAATTGCCGAAGCCGTGAAAGCTTCACCGTATTTTGCCTCGTCCGGGTTGATCCTGAAAAAGATCGATGGCTTTGATCAGACTGTTCATGAGGCTTCTTCCATGGCGCAGGAAGGGGACATTGTGCTCCTCTCACCGGCCTGCGCTGCGTTCGACGCTTTTAAAAACTTTGCCGAGAGAGGCAGACATTTCAAAAAACTGGTAATGGAGCTGGAAGAGTGAAAAGTTCAGAAATCAGACCCGAAATCATGGATCTTGCCCGCCGTGCCGAAGCGCTTGCGGCCCCGCAGTTTGCCGCCCTGCAAGAAATCTGCGAACAGAATACCATCCGCGTGATGGATGCCTTTCAGGAATTTCGTGTTTCCGAAGCCTGCTTTGCCGGAACAACGGGTTATGGCTACGACGATCTCGGCAGGGAAACACTGGAGAAAATCTATGCCCGCGTTTTCGGCACCGAAGCTGCCCTGGTACGCCCCCATTTTGTCAACGGCACCCATGCCATCACAGCGGCGCTGTTCGCTTTGTGTTGCCCGGGAGAAAAAATTCTCGCTGCTACAGGGAAGCCTTATGACACGCTCCATCAGGCCATCGGCATCACGGGGGAGGAGTTTGGCTCCCTGCGGTTTTACGGCATCGGTTATGAGCAGGTAGATCTCCGGGAAGACGGTTCCCCCGATCTCCCGGGAATTCTGAAAGCGCTGGAAGATCCTGCTGTGAAAGCGGTTACGCTGCAGCGCTCCATCGGCTACAGCACGAGAAAAGCGCTTTCTGTTCAGCAAATCGGGGAGATTTGTAAAACCGTCAAGGAAAAGCGGCAGGACGTATCCATTTTTGTGGACAACTGCTATGGGGAATTCACCGATGTTCTGGAGCCGACCCATGTCGGAGCCGATCTGATGGCGGGTTCACTCATCAAAAATCCCGGCGGCGGCCTTGCACCCACGGGCGGCTATATTGCCGGCCGGGCAGACCTGATTGAAAAAGCTGCCTGCAGGCTCACATTGCCGGGCATCGGCGGGGAATGCGGCTCGACCCTCGGCACGAGCCGGCTTTTGTTCCAGGGATTTTTCATGGCGCCGCATATTGTGATGCAGGCAGTGAAAACCGCGGTGTTTGCCGCTGCCATGATGCACCTTTGCGGATATGAGAGCTTTCCTCGTTACGATGAAAAGCGTTCGGATATCATTCAGCGCATTTCTCTCGGGTCACCCGAAAAAATGGAAGCCTTCTGCCGCGGCATTCAATCAGGCGCTCCGGTGGATTCCTTTGTCGCTCCTGTTCCGGCTCCCATGCCGGGATATGACTGCGATGTCATCATGGCGGCAGGCGCTTTTATCCAGGGCAGCTCCATCGAGCTTTCGTGCGACGGGCCCATGCGCGACCCTTACTGCGTTTATCTGCAGGGCGGCCTCACCTATGAATCCGGCAAACTCGGCGTGATGATGGCAGTAAATCAGATTTTTCAGTAAAAAAATGATTGACTTTTCGAATCAAGTTTTGTATACTACTATAGCTGCGTTGAAGAGGCTTGAAAAGTGAGTTGTCTCCGCCTCAAGAGCGAGACCTGTAAAGAGGGAGGAAAGTTCATTGAAGAATGCTTTTATCGTTACCGGCGGCAAGCAGTACCGTGTTTCTGAGGGCGATGTGATTTTCATCGAGAAGCTCGAAGGCGAAGCGGGTGCTTCCGTTAAGTTCGACAAGGTTCTTGCCGTTGTTGACGGTGAGAATGCGACCTTCGGCAAACCTTACATTGAGGGCGCAACGGTCACTGCAAATCTTGTGAAGTCCGGCAGATCCGCAAAGATCCGCGTTTACAAGATGAAGCCGAAAAAAGGCTATCGCAGAACGCAGGGCCACAGACAGCCGTATACCAAGGTCCAGATTGAAGCAATTAATTGCTGATTTTTCCGCATACCTGATTTTGACAAAGGGAGGTTACACCTGAATGGCTCATAAAAAAGGAATGGGTTCTACCAAGAACGGCCGTGACAGTGCGTCACAGCGTCTTGGAGCCAAGAGAGCAGACGGTCAGTTTGTGCTTGCTGGCAACATCCTCGTCAGACAGCGCGGAACGAAAATTCATCCGGGCACTAACGTGGGCAAGGGCAAAGATGATACCCTGTTCGCACTCGTGGATGGTACTGTCAGATTTGAGCGTCTCGGCAAAGACCGTAAAAAGGTTTCTGTTTACGAAGAGCTCGCTCAGTAAAAAAGTGAACCGTAAGGCCGGGCTTTCAGTCCGGCCTTTTCTAATATGAGGATGGCTATGACAAGCTTTATCGACAAAACAAGAATAACCGTAAAAGGCGGCAAAGGGGGAGACGGCGCCATTGCTTTTCATCGGGAAAAGTATGTGGCTGCAGGAGGCCCCGACGGCGGTGACGGCGGACGCGGCGGAAGTGTGATTTTCACGGTGGACGACAACATGTCAACCCTGATGGATTTTCGCTACAAGCACAAGTTTGTCGCCGGCAACGGCAGCAACGGCAACGGAAAACGCTGCAACGGCAAGGACGGGGAATCACTGTATATCCGCGTGCCCCGAGGGACGGTCGTACGCGATACGGCCACGAATGCGATTATGCACGACATGTCCTCCGGGGAAGACTGGGTTGCCGCCAAGGGAGGCAGAGGCGGCTGGGGCAATATGCATTTTGCCACGCCGACGCGCCAGGTGCCGCGGTTTGCAAAACCGGGGCTGGAGGGTGAATCCTTTGAGATGACGCTGGAACTCAAGCTTCTGGCGGATGTGGGGCTCGTCGGATTTCCGAATGTCGGGAAGTCTACCCTTTTGTCGGTGGTAAGCAAAGCTCACCCGAAAATTGCGAATTATCATTTTACAACACTTTATCCGAACCTCGGCGTGGTATACGTGGATGAGGGCAGGAGTTTTGTGATGGCGGATATCCCCGGGCTGATTGAAGGTGCCTCCGAAGGGGCCGGTCTCGGGCATGATTTTCTCCGCCATGTGGATCGCTGCAGGCTTCTCGTGCATGTGGTGGATGTCTCCGGCTCCGAAGGGCGGGATCCGGTAGAGGATTTCGACAAAATCAATGCGGAGCTGAAGGAATACAGTGAAGAGCTCTCCACACGGATGCAGATCGTCGTCGGCAACAAGGCGGATCTTCTTTCCGAAGAAGAACAGGAGAATATCCATCGGCTGAAGGAACATGCGGAAGCGCTTGGGTATCGCTTTTTCGTGATGAGTGCCGCCACCCACAGCGGGGTTGAGGCACTGGTGAAGGAGTGTGCTGACGCGCTCAGCACGATTCCGCTGCCCAAGGCATATGAGGCGGATTACGTGGCGCCCGAACCGGAGATCGGCTCGGCGGACGATGTGGTGATTCAGCACTTTGATGAATTGTGGACGGTGGAAGGCCCCTGGATGCAGCGGCTTTGCGCTACCGTCAACTTCTCGGACCATGAGAGCATGATGTTTTTTGACCGCGCATTGAGAACTTCCGGCATTTATGCGAGGATGGAAGAGATGGGCGTGAAGGACGGGGACACCGTCAGCATCTACGACCTGATGTTCGAGTATAAAGACTGAACCAATGAACGGAAATAACGTATTTTCCAATCTGCTGTGGCGCTTCTCCGAGAGGATCGGAGCAAAGCTGATTTCGGTCATTGTCAACCTGATTCTGGCGCGGATTCTGGCACCGGAGCTCTATGGCACCGTGACGATTGTGCTGGTGTTCACAGAGATTCTGCAGGTGTTTGTGGAAAGCGGATTCGGCACGGCTCTGATCCAGAAAAAGGATGCGGACGATCTGGATTTTTCGTCGGTTTTCTTTTTCAACCTCGCGATTTCTGTGGTGCTTTATGCGCTGCTGTTTGCTGCCGCCCCCATGATTGCAAGGCTCTATCGAAAGCCGGAACTGCTGCAGGTTGTTCGCGTGGTAGGCCTGATTCTGATCATCGCGGGTGTGCGGAATGTGCAGCAAGCCTATGTTTCCCGCAACATGCTCTTCAAGCGCTTCTTTTTCGCCACCCTGGGCGGGACGATTACAGCCGCAATCGTCGGCATCGGCATGGCGGTGAAAGGGTTCGGCGTCTGGGCATATGTGACGCAGTATCTGCTGAATAACCTGGTCGGCACGCTGATCCTGTGGTTTACGGTGAAATGGCGGCCGAAACTGCAGTTTTCGCCGGAACGGCTGAAAGGCCTCTTTTCCTATGGGTGGAAGCTGCTGGTGTCCAGCGTGCTCAATATCGTGTCGGACAAGCTGAGGCCCCTGATTATCGGCTACCGGTTTTCCGCTTCGGATCTTTCCTTTTATAATGAAGGCATTCTCTTTCCCAACCTGATTGTGGACAATGTGAATTCCTCGATCGACAGCGTGCTGCTGCCGGCACTTTCACAGCAGCAGGATTCTTCCGAAAATGTGAAGGCCATGACGCGCCGGGCTATTCAGATCAGCTCTTATATCATGTGGCCGTTGATGATCGGGCTTTTTGTCTGTGCAAGGCCGCTGGTTTCTCTCCTGCTGGGGGAGGAATGGCTGCCGTGCGTCCCGTTTCTTCGCATTTTCAGCTTGTATTATGCGCTTTTCCCGATCCATACGGCCAACCTCAACGCCATCAAGGCGATGGGGAGAAGCGATATCTTCCTGAAGCTGGAAGTGGCCAAACGTATTCTGGATCTGGCTTTTGTTGTCGGCACCATTTTTATCGGTGTGAAAGCGATGGCATTCGGCCTTCTGACAGAGGGCTTCCTCTGCCTGTTTATCAATGCATTTCCCAACAAAAGGCTCTGTGGCTATGCGTTCACGGAGCAGATGAAAGATATTTTCCCGGCATTTCTGCTCTCTGCAGCAATGGGCGCTGCTGTTTATGCGCTTTCTCTTCTGGGGCTCGGCAATCTGGTGACACTGGTTTTGCAGGTTCTGCTCGGCGCGGTGATTTACGTTGGAGTCTCTGCACTGCTGAAGCTGGAACCGTTTCGGTATCTGCTCGGGATTGCCGGAAAGCTATTAAAACGCGGGAATTGAAAGCATCGTTCTTTGTGCACAGCAAGCTGCTCGCGAGACGGCGTTTTACCTCGATTTCAGATTACCCGCGCGAGCTTTCGGTAAAATGGCAGCTTCATGTCTGCCATAAAAGGAAAACCTTTTATGGAAAAGACATTCGTGCCATTTTCCCTTCTCCGCTCCGAACCCACTTTTAGCTACGCACATTCGCTACACTTCATGTGCTTCGCCGTTGGGCTTCGTAGCGGGCTAAAAGAACCGTGCATGCGTCTTCAGTAGCGGGCTTAAATATTGATTTTATACTTAAAAAACCTTCAGGAACAGTGGTATGAGTAAACACCTTTCTGAAAATAAAAAACAGAAACCGGGGCGGTCCAAAAGCAAAAAGGGCAGCCTCCTGGAGCTTTTACGCCTGTATCCTGATTTCGGTGCTGACAGCGATACCTATCCCGCCGGATGGCGGATCCCGGTGTTTTTGCTGGCAGGCGTGCTGATTTTGCTGGTCTCCCTCTTTCTGAAGGAAGGGTCTCCAATCCGCCTCGGATTCCGGATTGCCAGTTTTGCGCTGGTCAGCTTTCACTGCATTTATAATCTGATTCACAACATTCGCCTCGGGCACTTCTGTTGTGAAGCGCTGCCGGTTGTGGCAGCCTGTGTGATCGGCATAGCCGCGGGAATGTTACTCCAGGCTATTCTCATGATGCTGCTTTACCAGCTGGTGAAACTGGTTGAAATTACAGCCGTACGCCATCAGCAGGAGGGTGGTCAGGCCATTCTCAGCATTCTGCCGCAGACGGCTTCCCTGATCGAAGAAGACGATATCGGCAAAACCGTCCGGCAGATCAAACCCGTTCATATCCGGGAAGGGGATCTGCTGCTGGTGGAACCCGGCGAGATTATCCCGACCGACGGAGTTGTTCTGGATGGGATTTCATCGGTAGACCTGAGCCCTCTTACCAGAAGCAAAAAACGCATGGACGTATCCGAAGGCTGCACGGTATGCGGCGGCTGCCGCAACCTGACGGAGCCTCTGACGATTCGTGCCTCCTGCGGTTTCAGCTCTTCTACGGCAGCAAAGGTCTATTCCTCCTTTACGGCAACGATTCGCAAAGAGAGCGAGGATGAGCGGCTGACTGTGAGAGTCAGCAATATTGCCTATCTGGCGCTTTTTGCAGCTTTTGTGCTGTTTACGCTGCTGGTTCCTCTTTTCACCCGGAACTGGGATCTCGGCGTTCGGCGCGGAATGGTGCTGCTGCTGGCAGCCTGCCCGTTTGCCGTGAAGGGTGCGCTTTCGCTGGCGGTTTTCAGCGGTGTTTCGGAGATTTTTGCCAACGGAATTGTCATCCGGGAAATCCGGGTTCTCTTTTCCCTTGCCAAACTGGAGACGTTTATCTGTAACAAAACCTGCACCGTAACGGAGTCAAATTATTCGGTGCGGTCGGTTTCTCCGTCCGGCATCAGCGAGGATGCGCTGCTGTCGGTCATGGTGAAGGCAGAGAGCGGCTCGGATCATCCGATTGCTCAGGCGTTGCGGCGCTACGTCGGGGTTTCGGATCACTATGCCGTGCGGAATATCGTACGTGAAGAGATTCCCTGCAAGGGCATTTCCGCCAGAATCGGGAAGAACGATGTGCTCATCGGCAATGCAACGCTGCTGTTTGAGCGCGGCATCAACTGCTCCGTGCCGGAAGGGCATGGAACGGCCATTCATGCAGCCGTGAACGGCAAGTATTGCGGATACGTTTTGATGGAAAACCCCGTTCGCGAGGGCGTTTATGACGCCATTGAGCAGCTTCGCTCCTCCGGTGTGAAGAATTTTGCCCTTCTCTCAGGCGATCTGCGTTCCGTCGTCAGGCCGATTGCTTCTGCGCTCAATTTCAATGTGGTGAAGGCAGAGCTGGATGCCGAAGGAAAAAAGGCCGCTGCAGCCTATCTCAGCAGCAACCGCACCCAGGGCAGAACGCTCGCCTATGCGGGAGACGGCACCAACGAGATGGAAGCAGTGCCGACGGACGGGCTGTTTGTGTCCACGGGGGCCGTGGGCGATGCAGAGGCTTCACGAGCGGATGTGGCAGTGCTCAGTGAGGGCATTCAGCGCTTTCCGGCGGCAGTGCGTGCCGGGCGTGCCTCTTCCAGGTTGTCGTTTCTCAGTGTTTCCGTTCATTTTGCGCTGCGGCTTCTGATGATTGTGCTTGCCCTGGTTGGGGTTTGCCCGCCGGTTCTGGCAGCTGCGCTTTTCTCCGCGTCCTCCATTCTTTCCTATCTGTTTGCGTCCGTTTTCTTTACACGCTTATGAATGTTTATGATTTTGACAAAACGATATTCCGGGTTGACAGTTCGGATGCTTTCTTTCGCTACTGTCTCCGGCGTTACCCGAGAACGGTGATGCAGCCGCTGATGCCGAAGCTGTCGGCATTTTTACGGTATGTAGCGGGCGGTACGGAAAAAGATGCAGCGCCTTTGAAAGAGGAGCTGTTTGCCTTTCTCGGCACCCTCGGAAACCCGCTGGAGATGGTTTCGGATTTCTGGGAAAAGAGTTTTCATCTTGTGCAGCCCTGGTATCTCGCTCAGAGCAAAGCGGATGATGTGATTATTTCCGCTTCCCCTGATTTTCTGGTTCGCCCGGCGGCTGAAAGATTGGGTGTTTCACTGCTGGCTACACCGATGGATCCGTTCTCCGGCAGAATTTCGGGCCGCAATTGCCATGATGCGGAAAAGCTGCGGCGGTTTCGGAAGGAATACTCCGATTGCGAGATCGATGAATTTTATTCCGATTCTTTATCCGATGCCCCTCTTGCATACGTCGCCCGGAGCGCATTTCTGGTGAAGGGAGAACAGCTGATCCCCTGGCCTTTTGAAAGGAGCGAAAAGCGATGAAGAAGATTCTGTCCATTCTGCTGGTACTGGTGTTTCTGATGCCGTTGGAAGGCGCGTTTGCCGACGCTTCATTCGCGCAGGAGCATGGCTTCAATATTGTGCCTGCGCGTGCGTTTGACGGCCTCATGGAAGAAACCGCTGCCGATGACCCGGGTGTTACACCGGGTATCTGGTCGGCCAGCATGTCGCAGCCGGAAGTGAAAAGCAGGATGCCCGAGTATGACGGGCGTGCGGTTTACACGGTTGTGTATACGCTGCGTACCGGCAAAAAGGCGGAAGTTCTCAGAAGTCTGTTAAGGAAGGACTTTTTTACCGATGTGAAACCGCATGAGCTCCTCCCGATGGATGCCTACACCGGCAAATGGATTCAGGAGACGAATGCTTACATCCCCTACGTCACAATGCCGTCCCGCAGCGACAAAAACGTTCTGGAAGTCCCGGGCGGAGAGGTGAGGGTCTACTTCACTTCCGAAACCGAGATGGAAGTCGGAGAGCCGGAATGGGACGGCCTTACCATGGAAACCCCTGTGATTGTCCGCGTTTCGTATACGTTTAATGTTCCGGCGGATTATGACGGGCTTTTGCTGGCCATTCATAACAAAGAGACGACTCATGTTCCTCCCGCGGAAGAGGAACCGCAAGGGGAAGAGGATGCATATGCAGGCGTCTTTTATGATCTGGACCATGTGCAGGAATGGACGTTTCTTGATGTGCGCCGCAGCGCCCAGTACGAGCCGATCTATTCCAACACGTTCAGCGATTCCGTCAACTTCCTTCAGCAGTATCTGATTGAAGCCGGATATCAGAAGCCGGGAACGGCCGACGGCAGCTACGGGCCTCTGACCGTAAAAGCGGTGTCTGCCCTTCAGGAGGCCAGCGGCCTTCCCGTGACGGGTGAAGCAGACAGCCGCACGATTCAGGCGTTGATGGATCTGGTTTTCTGATTCAGTCGTGATTTGTGCACGGCAACCTGCTCGCGGGATGGCATTCCCCTCGTGGGGAGAGTTCCCGCGCGAGCTTAAGGAAATCTTGTAAACAGCAAAACAGCAGCCGGTTGGCTGCTGTTTTTTGATATGGATTGTATGTTGTGATCAGACGATGCCCTGTGCCATCATGGCTTCGGCAACCTTGAGGAAGCCTGCAACGTTGGCGCCGACCATCAGATCGCCCGGGCGGCCGCATTCCACAGAAGCGTCGTAGCAGGCCTGATAGATCTTCTTCATGATGCCGTGCAGTTTTTCATCCACTTCGTCAAAGCTCCAGGCCATGCGGATGGAGTTCTGCGTCATTTCAAGGCCGGAAGTTGCAACACCGCCTGCATTGGATGCCTTGCCGGGGGAGTAGAGCAGGCCGTTGTTCTTCACAATGTCAATAGCACCCGGATTCAGAGGCATATTGGCGCCTTCGAATACGGCCATGCAGCCGTTGTCAACCAGCGTCTGAGCGCCTTTTTCATCCATCTCATTCTGGGATGCGCAGGGGAGAGCAATGTCGCACTTGACATTCCAGATGTTGCGGCAGCCTGCCACATACTCTGCGCCTTCCACCTCATCGGCATACACGCTGATGCGGGCGCGTCTCTTCTGCTTGATGTCGAAGAGCTTCGGCAGGTCAATGCCGTTGGGATCGTAAACATAGCCCTGAGAGTCGGACATGGCAACCACTTTGCCGCCGAGCTGTGTGCACTTTTCAGCTGCGTACTGGGCAACGTTGCCGGAGCCGGAAACGATGACGGTTTTGCCTTCAAAGCTGTCATTCTTCAGATGCTTGAGTGCTTCGGAAGCATAGTAGCAAAGGCCGTAGCCGGTTGCCTGGGTGCGGGCGAGAGAGCCGCCGAAGGTCAGGCCCTTGCCGGTGAGCACAGCTGCATCAAAGCGGTCGGTCAGCTTCTTGTATTCGCCGAAGAGGAAGCCGATTTCTCTTGCGCCGACGCCGATATCACCTGCCGGTACATCCGTAAACTGCCCGATGTGGCGGTACAGCTCAGACATAAAACTCTGGCAGAAGCGCATCACTTCGGCATCAGACTTGCCTTTCGGATCAAAGTCGGAACCGCCCTTGCCGCCGCCCATGGGGAGCGTGGTCAGGGAGTTCTTCAGAATCTGCTCAAAGCCGAGGAACTTCATAATGGAAAGGTTCACGGACGGATGGAAGCGAAGGCCGCCTTTGTAGGGGCCGATGGCGGAATTGTACTGCACACGGAAACCGCGGTTGACGTGAAGGTTGCCGTTGTCATCCACCCAGGGAACGCGGAACTCAATGACGCGCTCAGGCTCTACAAAACGCTCCAGCAAACCTGCCTTTTCCCATTCGGGATGCTTGTCGATCACCAGCTCGAGAGACTCGAAAACTTCTCTCACAGCCTGGAGAAATTCAGGCTCGTTCGCATCGCGTGCTTCAACCTGAGCATAGACTCTTTTCAGATATTCATTAGTCATGAATTAATATCCTCCCAAATTCTAAATTCGAAATGCGGTAGAATTATAACGCGGATAGGCTTAATTGAAAAATGCTAATATAGCATTTTAATATGACATTTTCTCATGGATACAGAACTCTTTGCAGGTTCCGGTCGATCTTCCTGCAGGAACTTGAAAAATCTGTGAAATGTGGTATACTATATTAGTTTTACATGAAAAGCGGAACAAAAATGCCGCTTTGGTAAGGAGTTTCAGATTTTTATGGCAAATTCTTCCTCGCAATACGGTAACGAGAGCATTCAGCTCCTGAAAGATGAACAGCGCGTTCGCCAGAAGCCGGCGGTGATTTTCGGCTCTGACGGGCTGGAAGGCTGTGAACATGCTGCGTTTGAAATTCTCTCCAACGCCATTGACGAAGCCCGTGAGGGGCACGGCAATCTGGTTACCCTCACGTATTTTGAAGATCATTCCATTGAGGTGGAAGATTTCGGGCGCGGCTGCCCTTTGGACTGGAACCCAAACGAAAAGCGCTGGAACTGGGAGCTGGTCTTCTGCGAGCTGTATGCCGGAGGCAAGTACAAAAACAACGACGGCGGCGATTATGACTATTCTCTCGGTACCAACGGGCTTGGATCCTGCGCAACGCAGTATGCCTCGGAATATATGGATGTCACCGTCTGGCGTGACGGGAATAAATATTCACTTCACTTTAAAAAAGGCAAAGTATGCGGGAAAAAGGGCAAAGAGCTTCTCATAGAGCCGACCGACCGCAAAAAAACCGGCACGACCATCCGCTGGCGGCCTGATCTGGAAGTTTTCACGGATATCGACATCCCGGTCTCAACTTTTGAAGAAATGCTGCACAAGCAGGCAGTGGTGAATGCCGGGGTGACGTTCCGCCTCCGCGTCCAGAAAGGTGCAAAGTTCGAGACAAAGGAATACCTGTACGAAAACGGCATCGAAGATTACGTGAAGGAATTTGCCGGCGAGAACCCGCTGACCATGCCCGTCATGATTGCCACCGAGCGCCGCGGCCGCGACAGGGAAGACCTGCCGGACTATAAGGTGAAAATCTCGGCCTGCTTCTGCTTTTCCAAAGAGACGCAGGTGCAGGAGTATTATCACAACTCCTCCTGGCTGGAAAACGGCGGATCCCCGGAAAAGGCTACGCGGAGTGCCTTTACCTCTGCCATCGATTCTTACATCAAACAGCAGGGGAAGTATACCAAGAATGAAACGGCGGTCAAATGGCAGGACGTGCAGGATTGCCTGATTCTGGTGACGAACTGCTTCTCCACCCAGACCTCCTACGAAAACCAGACGAAAAAGGCCATCAACAACCGCTTCATTCAGCAGGCGATGACGGAGTTTTTCAAAGCCCAGCTTGAGGTCTATTTCATCGAAAACAAACCGGAAGCTGACCGGATTGCCGATCAGGTTCTGGTGAACAAGCGCAGCCGCGAGCATGCGGAAAAAGCCCGCCAGAATATTAAGAACAACCTGCAGCAGAAGATTGACATGGCAAACCGCGTGCAGAAGTTTATCGACTGCCGCTCGAAGGACGTCAATCGCCGCGAGGTCTACATCGTGGAGGGTGATTCGGCAGCAGGCGCCTGCCGACAGAGCCGGGATGCCGAGTTTCAGGGCGTGATGCCTGTGCGCGGCAAAATCCTCAACTGCCTGAAGGCGGACTATGTGCGCATCTTCAAAAGCGAAATTATCACCGACCTGTTAAAGGTCCTGGGGTGCGGTGTTGAAGTAAAGGACAAGCACAGCAAAGATCTCAGCACCTTTGATCTTGAAAACCTGCGCTGGAATAAAGTCATTATCTGCACCGATGCCGATGTGGACGGTTTTCAGATCCGCACGCTGATTCTCACCATGCTCTACCGTCTCGTTCCCACGCTGATCCGCGAGGGGTATGTGTATATCGCAGAGTCTCCCCTCTATGAAATTGAGTGTAAGGACAAGACGTATTTTGCCTATTCCGACAGGGAGAAGGCGGATATTCTCGAGAGCCTGAAAGGTGCAAAATGCACCATCAACCGCAGCAAAGGCCTTGGTGAAAATGATCCGGACATGATGTGGATGACCACCATGAATCCCGAGACACGCCGCCTGATCAAAGTTTTGCCCGAAGATGCCGAGCGGATGGCGGAAGTGTTTGAGCTCCTGCTGGGGGATAATCTCGAAGGGCGCAAACAGCATATCGCCGAGTGCGGCGCACAGTATCTGGATATGCTTGATGTCTCATAAAGAAGAAATGGGGACGGTTCTTTTTTCTCAAATCTCCCCGTTTTCAGCTCGCGACTGAGCACCAAAAACGAGTGCACAGGCTGCCTCGCGCGAGCAGCTTGCTGTGCACTTCTCACGACGTAAATGATTTCGATAGAAACAGGAATATACTGAAATGCCCAGAAAAAAACAGGAAACCGAAAAGAAAAAATTCGAGAATCCGAACGTGATCGGGCTGCATTCCGAAGTGCTGGAGCAGCCTATCACCGAAACGCTCGAAACCAACTATATGCCCTACGCGATGAGTGTGATTGTCTCCCGCTCCATCCCGGAGATCGACGGCTTTAAGCCTTCCCATCGAAAGCTGCTTTATACCATGTATAAAATGGGCCTTTTGACGGGTCCGCGGCAGAAAAGCGCAAACATCGTCGGCAGGACGATGCAATTAAACCCTCACGGCGATGCTGCCATCTATGACACGATGGTTCGCCTCTCTGTCGGGCATGACGCGCTGCTCACGCCTTTTGTCGATTCCAAGGGGAACTTCGGCAAGGTCTACTCCCGCGATATGAGCTATGCGGCCTCCCGATACACCGAGGCAAAACTTTCAGCCATCTGCAACGAGATCTTCCGTGATATCGACAAAGATACCGTCGACATGGTCGACAGTTACGACGGCACCCAGAAGGAGCCGTCCCTGCTGCCTACGGCTTTTCCGAATGTGCTGGTTTCGGCCAATTCCGGCATCGCCGTCGGCATGGCGAGTGAAATCTGCGGCTTCAACCTCAACGAGGTGTGCGCAACAGCCATCGCCTACCTGCGCGACCCGGAATGTGACCTCTTTGAAACGCTCCCCGCACCGGATTTTTCCACCGGCGGCGAGATCCTTTACAACCGGGAAGAGATGGATGTCATCTACCGCACGGGGCGCGGCGGGTTTAAAATCAGGGCAAAATGGCGCTACGTCCAGAAAGAAAACCTGATTGAGGTCTACCAGATCCCGTATACGACCACCACCGATATCATCATCGATAAAATTGTGGATCTCAGCAAACAGGGCAAGGTGCGGGAGATCAACGACGTCCGTGATGAGACGGACCTCAACGGCCTTCGCATCGCCATCGATCTCAAACGGGGCACCGACCCTGAAAAACTGATGCAGAAGCTCTTTAAGATGACGACTTTGCAGGATACCTTCTCCTGCAACTTCAACATCCTTGTTGCAGGCAGCCCCCGGGTGATGGGTGTGCGTGAAATTCTGGAGGAGTGGACGGCCTGGCGCATCGAATCCACCAAACGCCGCATCTACTTCGACCTGCAGAAAAAGCAGGAGAAGCTGCATCTGCTCAAAGGTCTCGAACGGATTTTGCTGGATATCGACAAGGCAATCTCGATCATCCGCAACACCGAGCAGGAGAGCGATGTGGTGCCGAACCTGATGATGGGCTTCGGCATAGATGAGATTCAGGCCAATTACGTGGCCGATATCCGCCTGCGGAATATCAACCGCGAATATATCCTCAAGCGCACAGCCGAGACGGCCGATCTCGAAAAAGATATCGCCGAGTTGGAAGCCACCCTCAACAACCGGCGCAGGATCAAAGCCGTGATCATCCAGGAGCTGGAGAAGATCAACAAAACCTATCATACCCCGCGCAAAACCGATTTGGTCTACGCCAGCGATATTCCGGAAGAGCCCGAAGAGGAGCCCGTGAATGACTATCCGTTTACGGCTTTCCTCTCCCGCGAGGGGTACTTTAAAAAGATCACCGCCCAGTCGCTCCGGATGAGCTCCGAGCAGAAGTTTAAGGAAAATGACAGCTTGCGCCTTTCCTTCGAGTCGGCCAACAGCCATGAGATGCTGGTCTTTACCGACCGGTATCAGGTCTATAAAGCAAAAATGGCAGATTTTGAAGATTCCAAGGCATCCGCTCTCGGCACGTATCTCCCCACAAAGCTGAAAATGGACGAGGGAGAAAAAGTGCTCTCGGTGATTGACCCGGGAGACTACAGCAAAGATCTGATCCTCTTCTTCGAAAACGGCAAGGCCGCCCGTGTGGCGCTCGCTGCCTATGCCACAAAGACCAACCGGAAAAAGCTGATCAATGCCTATTCCGACAAAAGCCCGCTGGTCTCTGTTCTCCTGTTACCGGAGGAGACGAACCTTTACTGCATCTCCGGTGACGGGCGGATGGTCATCTTCCACTCCTCGCTCCTGTCGCAGAAGACTTCCAAAGCCACACAGGGCGTCAGCGTGATGAAGCTGAAAAAGTTGAAGCTGGTTACGGAAGCCGGATTTGCATCCGATACAAAGGTGGAGAATATTTCCCGCTACCGGGCAAAAATCATCCCGGGCTCCGGCGCAGTCCTGAAACCGGAAGACAGAGGAGAGCAGCAATTAAGTCTTCTTGACTAAGACACGGTGACTGTTCTTTTGTCCTGATTTTCCCCGTCTTCAGCTCGCGAAGAAGCACCCAAACCGAGGTTCCATGCTGTCCCGCGCGAGCAGCCTGCATTGCATTTCTTACGACGTAATATTTCAATACGGAAAGGAGCCATTCCTATGCCGCAAAGTCATCTGAAATTTCATTCTTCCCACGGGAAGCGCCGTGTGCTTGTTGCCGATGACGAGCTCATCAACCGGGAGATTCTCGGCGCAATTCTGAGCAGCGAATACGAAGTGCTTTTCGCATCCAACGGGTCGGAAGCGCTCGATCAGATGCGCCTCAACTGGGAAACGCTTTCTCTCGTGATTCTCGACCTCTTAATGCCGGAGATGTCCGGCTATGAGGTGCTCAAGGCAGTCAAAGCCGATCCCAAGCTCAGCAACATCCCGGTTATCGTCATCACTTCCGAGCAGTCGGCCGAAATTGAAAGCCTGAAGCTCGGCGCTATCGACTTTATTCCCAAGCCCTATCCAGATGCGGGGGTGGTGCTGGCTCGCGTCCAGCGCACCATAGAATTCAATGAAGACCGCGAGACCCTTGCCTCAACCGAGCGGGATCCGCTCACCGGCCTTTACAACAAGGAATTCTTCTTCCGCTATGCCGAGCAGTATGATCAGTTCCATCGCGATACCGAGATGGATGCGATCCTGCTGGATATCAACCATTTCCATTCGATTAACGAGCGCTACGGCAAAGCCTACGGCGACGAGGTGCTCGTCCGGATCGGGGAAAAGGTTCGTGAAATTGTGCAGGACTCCGGCGGCATCGTCAGCCGGCGGGAGGCGGATTCTTTCCTGGTCTATTGCCCGCACCGCAATGACTATAAAGCCATTCTGGAAAATGCCTCCGTCGGTCTCACCGGAGACAAATCGGCGGACAACCGTGTGAGGCTGCGCATGGGTGTTTATTCCAATGTCGATAAAAGCATTGAGATAGAGCGCCGGTTTGACCGTGCCAAAATGGCGGCCAATACGGTAAAGGGCAGCTTCACCAACCCCATCGGCTTTTACGACAGCAACATGCACGAACGTGAGCTCTATGCCGAGCAGCTGATTGAAAGCTTCCCGGCTGCCATTGCCGATAATCAGTTCATCGTCTACTACCAGCCCAAATTTGACGTTCGCCCCGATACCCCCATCCTGACCAGTGCCGAGGCGCTGGTGCGCTGGGTACATCCGGATCTCGGCATGATTTCTCCGGGCATTTTCGTCCCGCTGTTTGAAGAGAACGGTCTCATCCAGCGCCTGGATGAATTCGTCTGGAGGGAAACGGCCAAACAGGTGCGCCGCTGGAAGGATGAATTCGGTTTTGCCGTGCCCATTTCGGTGAATGTTTCCCGTGTTGATCTGTACGATCCCAACCTGATCAACATCATGAAGACCATTCTCTTTGAAAACAACCTTTCCGCATCCGACCTGATGCTGGAGGTGACCGAGTCCGCCTATACGCAGGATTCCGCGCAGATTATTGAAACGGTAAGCAAGCTTCGGGAGTTCGGCTTCTTCATCGAGATGGACGATTTCGGCACCGGCTATTCCTCCCTGAATATGCTCTCTTCCTTGCCCATCGACGCCCTCAAGCTTGATATGCAGTTCATCCGCAGCGCTTTCAAAGAGGGCGGCAACACCCATATGCTCGAGGTGGTCATCCAGATTGCCAAACTCCTTTCGGTGCCCGTAGTGGCCGAAGGGGTCGAAACCGAACACCAGCTCGACACGCTCCGCCATCTCGGCTGTGACATTATTCAGGGCTATTTCTTCTCAAGACCTGTCCCGGCAAAGGATTTTGAAGCCTTCATCCTCCAGAAAAAAGAGGCTATGAAGAATGCTGTCACCGAGGCAGACCGCTTTGCATCCGCCAAGGAAGCCCTTTTGGAAAAGCAGGAAGCTGCATCGCTGCCTTTGCCGCCCGATGAGGAAAAGAACGGGGAGAGCGGTGGCCCGGCAGGGAAAACCAAGGTTTCAAGTTCGGCGCTTCAGCTTCGGCATACCAATATCCTCTTTTCCGTGCTTGGGGTTCTCGCGGCAATTGCGCTTTTCGTGTCGGACATAGCCGTCACTCGCGGTTATGAGCGTATGGAGCAGGCGAGCGACAGGTATATCGCCGCGCAGCTGGCTGCCACAGAGATGGAAACCGGTTCCGATTATCTGACCGACCAGGTCCGCAGTTTTGTCGTGACGGGAGAGATCTCTTACCTGGAAGACTTCTTTGAAGAACTGGAAAGTACTCGCCGCCGCGACCATGCCGTGGAAACGATGGAAGCCCTCTTTGGCTCCGACAACAGCGCTATCGGAAGCCTGAACACTGCTCTGGAACTCTCCAATAACCTGGTGAACACCGAGTACCATGCCATGCGCCTTACGCTGGAAGCTGGGGATTATGACAGCAGTCTCATCCCCGAAGCGATCTCGGCCATCGAGCTGACAGCTGAAGAACAGAAGCTGACCAAATCCGAATTGCACAACAGGGCGGAGACTCTCGTGTTTGAAAGCAATTACATGGCTGTCAAATCCCGAATCCGCGAAAATGTGGATAACTGTACCGAGGCCCTGATTCAAACCACCCGCCGGGAGCTTGTAACGGCGTCAGACCGGATGTCACGTCTTATGCATGTGCAGACGTTTTTCGTCGTCCTCTTCCTGTTGGTGGTTACGGGCTTTGTCTCCGTCATCCGCAGCCAGATCCGCCGGCCCCTCTCCATTATGGTGGAGAAGATGAAAGCGCAGGAGAGCATCCCGCCGATCGGCGCGGCAGAACTGCAGTTCGTTGCCCAGACGTATAATGAAATTCTGGAGGCAAACAACAATGCCCGCGAAGAGCTGCGCAAAGAGGCCTTCCGCGATACGCTCACCGGCCTCAACAACCGCAACGCGTTTGACATTCTCATCCAGAATGTCGATACCGAGCATATGGCCTTTCTGATTGTGGATGTGGATCACTTCAAACAGGTCAATGATCAATATGGCCATGCCATCGGTGACAGAGTGCTTCGCCGCGTCGCTGAAGTGCTGCAGCACAGCTTTCGCTCGGTGGATATTATCTGCCGGTTCGGCGGGGATGAGTTCGTCGTCGTGATGACGCGTTCCAACAGCACCATGCAGCAGCTGGTGCGCGATAAAATCAAACGTGCCAATGACATTCTTTCCAATCCGAAAGACGACCTTCCGCCTGTTTCCCTGAGCGTCGGCGTCGCCTTCTCCGACCGGAAGAATCCCCAGAGTGACATTTTCAACGATGCAGATACTGCCCTTTACCGGGTGAAACAGGCCGGCAGAAAAGGCTGCGCCATCTTCGGGGAATGAAGAAATGGGGACGGTTCTTTTTTCTCGATTTTCCTCGTCTTCAGCTCGCGAGCAGAGCACCAAAGGCGAGGTAACATGTTGTCTCGCGAGCAGCTTGCAGTGCACACAGTACGTCGTATAGTCCCCCAATAACACATCCGGCATCATACAATGCCGGATGTTATAATCAGGAGTATTCCATGGATATTTGCTCTAAAGTAATAAGCATGGAGCGCTATGGCGCTTCATGCCTCATTCATACCGATGCGCCCGACATCATGCTCACCTTCCTGACGGATGAAATCATTCGCCTCCGCGCTTCCTTCCGCAAAGAGTTTGCCGAGGAATCCTATGCTCTCGCGCTCACCGCGTGGGAAGACCGGCTGGATTTCCTTTTCCCTAACGATCGTACCCGCATACCTCCCGTCAACCCGGTAGTGGAGGAATCGGACGATGCTCTTGTTTTCGCAACGTCGTCTCTTCGCCTTGTGCTGGAGAAAGATCCTTTCTGCATCCGCCTTTTTGACAAAGAGGGCACCGAAGTCTATGCCTCCCTTGCGGGCAATTCCTTCACCCTCGATGCCAACCGGCGCATTACCCATTACAGCCGCATGGAGGAGGACGATTGTTTTTACGGCTTCGGCGAAAAGGGCGGCAATCTCAACAAAAACAGAGAAACCGTCGTCCAGCGTGCAACCGATGCCTTCGGATATGATCCCCGGAGGACCGACACCCTCTATAAACACATCCCGTTCTATCTGCAGCTCAGGCGGAAAACCGGCAAAGCCGTCGGCCTTTTTTACCATAACTTCCATGAGTCCGTCTTCAATCTGGGGCGGGAAAAGAGCAATTACTGGCCGCTCTACACGACCTGGCGCGCTGACGGCGGTGATATCGATCTCTTCCTCCTGGGCGGCAATTCCATCCAAACCATTCTCGATCATTATACCCTTCTGACGGGCCGTCCGGCCCTTCTGCCGAAGCGTGCTCTTGGCTATCAGGGCTCTTCCATGTACTATGCCGAGCTTCCGGAGAACAGCGACGCAGCTGTCTTATCCTTTGTCGACAACGTTCGGGAAGAGGGCTTTCCCCTTGACGGGTTTCATCTCTCCTCCGGCTATACAAGCGTTGCCGGCAAGCGCTGCTGCTTCACCTGGAATCGGGAACGCTTCCCAAATCCCGACCGCTTTTTTGCGGCCATGCAGGAGAAAGGCGCACCGGTTGTGCCGAATGTCAAACCCGGAGTCCTGCTGTGTCATCCCCGTTTTGAGGAGTGGAAGACGCAAAACGTCTTCGTGAAAGACAGCAAAAACCCCACCCTGCCGGCTGTCGGCCGATGGTGGGGAGGGCAGGGGGTCTTCTGGGATTTCACCGACCCGCAGGCTCGCAAGCTTTGGAAAGCCCTTTTGAAGGAGGCGCTTCTTTCTCACGGCACCGACTCTGTCTGGAATGACAACTGTGAATACGACAGCCTTCTCGATCAGGATTCCTCCGTCAGCTTTGACGGGAAGGGATCCACCATCGGCGCGCTGAAGCCGCTCATGAGCAACCTCATGTGTTTTCTCTCATCTGAAGCCATTCGCGAACTGCATCCCGGGGCACGCCCTTATATCGTCTGCCGCAGCGGCGGTTCCGGCATTCAGCATTATGCGCAAAACTGGTGCGGTGATAACTATACCTGCTGGGAGACTCTGCAATATAACATCCCGATGATCACCGGCATGGGCCTTTCCGGCCAACCGAATGACGGTGCCGATATCGGGGGCTTTGCCGGCCCGGCCCCAGAAGAGGAGCTGTTTGTCCGCTGGGTGCAGAACGGCATTTTCCAGCCGCGTTTCTCCATCCATTCCGCCAATAACGACAATTCCGTCACCGAGCCATGGATGTATTCCCGGGTCACGCCCATCATCCGCGAGGCAATCCGCTTCCGCTACCGGCTCACACCGTATCTCTATTCTGCCGAATATGAGGCATCTCAAACCGGCATGCCCATCATGCGCGCCCTCGTCTGTGAGTTTCAGGATGATCCCAACGTCTATGATGAGAGTTTCACCTTTCTCTTCGGCCGGGATCTGCTGGTTGCAAACGTACTTGTAAAGGGCGCGAAAACAAAAACAGTCTACCTTCCGGCAGGCTGTAAGTGGTATGATTGGCAGAATTCCTTCCGCTGTTATGAAGGCGGGCAGACGATTGAAGTGTCCGTAACGCTGGAGTCGATTCCGCTCTTCCTCCGGGAAGGCGCCATCCTGCCTCTGGCAGAGAATGCAATCCGGAATATGGAGCGTGACCCTGTCACCGATCTCCGTCTGATTCTCGCTCCGGGCGAGGATCGCTCCTATACGCTTTATGATGATGACGGCGTCTCAAACGATTATCAGAAAAACGGCTTCCGAAAAACGCATATCCGCATGAGCGGGCAGGAGGTCGTCACCGTGGCGTTTACATCCGAAGGGGAGTACCGTGACACGGTTGAAACCGTAACCGTTGAAATGATTTGCCCTGCCCGCTGCCCTTACGGCGTCATGCTCAGAAGGGAAAAACTTGCGCACTATCTGAACCGCCGTCAGTTTGAGGCGGCCGAAACCGGCTGGTATTACAGCCAGACGAAAAAGGCGGTTCTCATCAAATACCCCAATCCGAAGCGAGATTATACCCTCACCGTCTCTTTTGAAGACTTTGACCTGATCGGGATCTAATGTTATCTCGAGCACACAAGCTCAAAATCATAATTAAGCTCGCGAATCAGCACCGAAATCGAGGCTTCATGTCGTCTCGCGCGAGCAGCTTGCATCGCACTTATTTCGAGCCCACAAGCTCATCCACCGTTTTTGCTCCCACCGCTGCGAGCCCTGCCAGCGCCGCGCCGCAGGCAGCTTCCTCAATTTGCTCCGAAACCGTCAGCGGCATCCCAAACCGCTCGCTCATCTTTTGCTGTAAGAAGACGTTTTTCCGCAAACCGTTGCCCGAGGCGAGGAGCCTGCTTCTCTCCAGCCCCGTCTCTTTTTGGATGCTGCTGTAATACTGATACAGCTCTTCTGCCATCCCGGAGAGGACCCCGTCAATCAGGTTGGCCGGGGTAAAGTTTTCCACACTGATATTGCCGATGCTGCCGCGCAGAGCGGGATCGGCTCGTGTGCCGTCAAACAGCGTGCTTACCTGCAGGCTGTCTGGCGGTTTTTTCTCTGTCTCCAACAGGTGAGCCATCACGGCATACACGTCAAGCTCAGGCAGGCCGGCAGCTTGTGCAAACTTCTGAAAGAATTCTTTCACCACGGCATAAGCTCTTCCCCCGCAGAGAGAAGACCCTACCAGCAAATAGGCATCTCGGAAGATGGGCCTCGCCTCAATTCCCGGTGCTTTGCACAGGGCACGGGAGAAAACGGAGATCTGCCCGCCCGTGCCCATGTTGACGAGAATCGTGTCTTCCGCATCCCGCACGGTGCCGAGAAAGCTCGCCTGATTGTCGCCGATTGCCGAGCAAACCGGGGTTCCCCGATAGGTGCCGATGTAGGTATAGTCAGGTGTGACGTCCGGCAGCATGTTCTCTTCTGCGCCGTATTCCCGCAGAACAGAGGAGAGAAAACAATTCGCTTCCGTGTCAAATAAGCCGAGGCTTGCGGCATTGCTGCTGTGCATCAGCGGCTTTGTTCTTCCGGTGAGGGCCATGCCAACGGCATCTCCGATGGTGCAGAAGCTCTCCGCACTCTCCGGCACACTCCCGTTGAGGCAGTGATACAGATGCGTTACGAGGCCGTATCCCGTAAAGGCTTTGATGCCGTTGCGCTCCTCCAGCAAAGAGCAGATGCTTTTCCCGTCAAAGCAGGGGAGGATGCCCCGTCTGTCCTGCCAGGTGAAAAGCGGGCTTACCGGCTCACCGTGACTCCCGGTGTAGACGATGCCGTGCATCTGCCCCGTCAGCCCGATTACGCTTATGTCATCGTGCTTCTCCAGCAGTTCCTCCAGCACCCGTTTCACTTTCTCAATAATCAGGTTTGCATCCTGTGCCTTTTCCCATTCCTGCCGGTTTGGCAGAAAGCTGTTGTTTGAAACGGTGCGGCTTTCCAATACGGTGCCGCTTCTTCCTTCTATGACGACGGCGCTGATCGTCGTCGTCCCGATGTCGAGGCCGATGGCCTTATTTGCTGCTGATTTCTCCACTTTGCTCCCCACCGTTCTGTGTTTTCCTGTCTGATTACAATGGGCAATCCGATGTTGATCACTGTCCGTACATTTTTTCTCAGTTTTTATGCCCTGGCTCCCTCCCCGAGGGAGCTGTCAGCGTAAGCTGACTGAGGGAGTGATAAGTAATTTCCCCAATGGCTTATATAATTATATAAGACATATGTGATGTACGACTCGGAATTGGACTCTGAGTGTATATCCCAGGAACAACTGTAATTTCTTGCCGTTTCTTTTTTAGTTCTTCACAGGCTCATTGCACATTGCTCATAGGCTTAAAGCCCGTTTCTCTTGTTGTATACGTACCAGGTAAATGCAACAATAAAGAAAGTCAAAACCCCGATTACTCCGCAGATCACTTCCAGAACAAAGATAATCAGCGGCTCTTCCTGTAAATTTTCCGATTCGGGTGGATAACTTTCCAGTGTACCGGATTTTACTTTCTTTTCCGGTTTCGTTGCTTTTTTCGTTTTCTCAAGCCGGTCAAGGTCATAGACGATTGTTTTATCGAAATCACTTTCCGGTTTAATGGAGCTTTCAGCGTTTTCTGTTTTCCTCTGCGGTTTTTCTGCCTCCGTCTGTTTCTGCAGTTCGGAGGCTTTTTCATGCCTGCCTTTCGCCGGTTCAGGTGGATCAGCGAATATCTCGGCCATCCAATCGTCTTCCGCAATAGGGGAGGGTTCCTTCAAAATGGATTCCTCCTCCGTCAACGCTTCATCAGCCCATTGTTCTTTTGGTTCTTGATCATCATCTCTCTTCATGACGATGATCAACGCTGCAAAGATCACCAGCGCAATTACAATCAATAAAATAGCCATTTTCTTTTATCAGCGATGGTTTGAAATTCGTGCCTTAGCCGGCGCTTCGCTGGTCGGATTTTTTGTGATTGTTGGGATCGCACTCTCAGCAAAAGAAAGGGAAGCAAAGGGAAATAGAAAAATAGAGAAAAATGCAAGGGCGAAAAGCCTCTTTCTCATGACGAATTCTCCTTGTCAGAGGTGATATTATTGATTATAATAACATTTATGTAAACCACTTGCAACAAAAAAATGAGGTAATTGATTGCATTTGCAAAAAAAGCCTGCAACTGTACCGTTGAAAGTTGCAGGCTTTATAATAAGACACTAAATGAAGAAAAAAGAAGAATTACCTCCGTGCCATTTATATCGCACCTCACACCTTCACGTCCGGATTCTTTTCACCGAACTTCTCTTTAAGCGTTTCACAGATCTCGCTGCGCTCCTTGCCCTGTTTCTCCATGTTCCTGATGGTCTTGTAGGCGTCAAACAGTGTAGACGGGCCGATTTCGGAACTGAAATAACCGATGCCCTGGTTCCAGGCCAGCAGCTCGAATAGGTCATCCAGCGCTGCGCTGTTCAGACCGTGGATGTATGCTTTCACAAGCTCTCTGGTTGCCTGACGCATCCGTCCGGCACCGACAGCATTGGTCAGGGAAAGCAGCAGCCGGATCTCATAGGGTAGATGCCTGTTTTCATCATTCCAAGTCAGGTCCCAGAAGTTCACAGCGATATTACCCAGCTTCTCATCGATCAGAGGCATGTTGGTCAGCGCCGCCGGACGCATCGGAATATCCTTTTCTTCCTGCTTCACTTCCGTGCGATAAAAGTATGCGTGGATCTCTGCAGCGCCCTTCTGCTCGGTGAAATGCTCGTAGCCCAGACCTTCCATCACCTCATACAGGGGAATGGGATCGAAGTTCTGGATGATCTCCAGTCCGTTTCCTGCAGGAAGCTGTATCGACTGCTTCTTGATCCCCTGAAAGAAATTGCCCTGAAAGCCTCTTACGTCGATCTGCCTGAACGAAACGATCCT
>JAFUGY010000078.1 GCA_017469115.1 Oscillospiraceae bacterium | reverse complement strand
TTGGTCAGATAATGGTCAGAATATCCAGGAAACCCGTTACGTCAAAGACATCATGAATCATATCATTTACATGGCAGAGTTCCATTGTTTTGCCCTGTTCTTCCAGATCCTGCTCAAACGTGAGCAAGACACGCAGGCCTGCCGATGAGATGTAGTCTACGTTCTCAAAATCCAGTATCAGTTTGGAAAGATCGGCCAGGAACGGCTCTACTTCACTTTGAAATACCGGTGCGGTGTTGGTGTCGAGACGACCGGCCAGTTTTACAGTCAGGGTGCTTCCTTCCTGCTTTTTTTCCATGTTCAGCATTGTTGTTTCCTCCTAATATATTTTTATGAATATTGATATGCACTGCGGTATTTTCTCAAAGCATACAACGTGACAAAGATACAGATTAATTCTGCTGCAGGCCATGCACTCCAAAGCCCGGGACCGCCAAAAAGTGCTGTCAGGCCATAGAGGCACGCTGTGAGCACCACAAAAGAACGAATCAGTGACAGCAACCCGGAGACAACCCCGTTTCCAAAGGCGGTAAACAGCCCGGAACCAAAGATGTTGAACCCTGTAAAGAGACAGGCGGGGAGAACAATCAGGTAACCGAGAGACGCAATGTCATAAAAAGCTGTGCCCGGCTGGAAGAAGATTGCAACGATTTGGCTGCGAAAGGAAAAGAGCAGCAGCATGGTGACTGCCCCAAGAACAAGATTCCAGCGAATGCTCAGACGGAAAACCCGACGACGGAGTTCTACATTCCCGCTGCCGTAGTGATAGGAGAATATCGGTTCCACGGCGGAAGTATATCCCATAAACACCATGGAAATCAACACCTGCACATAGGTGATGACAGCCAGCGCACTCACGCCGACTTCACCGTAACAGCGATAAGCCAGATGGTTCATGAAGAGCACCGTGATGCCTTCGGCCAGATTGGAGATCATATCGGAAGAGCCGTTGAAACAGATGCTTCCGATCTCTTTCATGTCCGGTTTTGCAAGCTCCAGATGATAGGAACTTTTGCGGGCGATGGAGTAAAACCAGATCGCATAAACAATGGTGCTGCAGTATCCGATTACGGTGGCAATGGCAGCACCCCGGATTCCCATTCCAAGTTTTGCCATAAAGATATAATCCAGCACACAATTCAGCACGCCGCCGACCATGATAACGACTGCAGCTATGACGGTTTTGCCTTCTCCGATAATGAGAATTCCCAATTCCGACTGCAGAAGAATGGCAAGAGAAAAGGTGCTGAGCATGGTATAGTAGGGACGAAGGTATTCGATGTTTCCGTCAGTGGCACCGCAGAGACGCATGATGGGCGTGGCAAAAAGCAAGCAGATCGCCGTGAAAAGAATCCCGCAAATGACGGTGAACGTCATCACTCGGGAGAAGGTCTGCCCGGCTTCTTTCCGTTTTCCTTCGCCGACTTTTTTTACAATGACGGCGTTTCCGCCGGTACCGATCATGATGCCGACGGCGATGAACAGGCTGATAATCGGATAATAGAGGTTGATGGCACTGATTGCCATATCGCCGACGTAACGCTCAATAAACAGCCCGTCCACCATCTGGTATATACCGATGAAGACAAAGGTGAAGATGCTGGGAGCAACAAATTTCAGCAGAGACCAGAATGTAAATTCCTGGGAGAGTTCTTTTTCCTGATCCATTCCAACTTACTTCTTTCTGCTGAAGATCCCCGCGATGGTTTTAAAGAAGGTCTTCCTGTCGTCAACCTTCTGCCGAATCTCGCCGATGGTAACATCTGCCTGAGAATTGTGGGTTACAAGAGCCTGGGCAAGCTTCACAAAGATATCCTTGAAGCGCTCCATACTCTCTTCCGTGTAGCGGCTGGCGGCAAAGTCGATCATGAGGGTGAGCCCGTCGGATCCGTCCAGAATTTCCATATCCAGAATCGTCTGGGAGGCGGCCTGGTTCTGACGGATATCAACCATTTCTACATCAAAGCCGTCCATTCCGCCCATATCACGGATATCCTGCTGATAGAGAAGATAAGCACACTCGCCTTCATCAACCTGATTGCGGCTGTCTACATAAGGATAGCAGCTGTGCTCAATGCCTTTCTGCACCTGTTCATGCACATCGGCAAAAACGTTGCGAAGGGTATCCTCGTCTTTTAAGCGAATGCCGACAGGCAGGTCACGGAAAAGGAGGCCAACGGTTGTCATGTTTTGCAGATCTTCACGGCCGTTGTAGATCCAGGAGATTTTTACATCGGGTGCATGGTTGTAAACCGAGATCGCCAGTGCTGCAACCGTGATGAAGAACTCATTCCGGCTGATTTTATAGGCCTTTTCCATGGCGTTCATCTGAGGCTGCAGAATACCCAGCGGGGCGAAAAGCTCGCCCATTTCGTTTTCCCGGGATTCATGGTCAATCTTCGGGAAGCAGGACCATTCAATGCCGTCGTAACGGGCTTCAAAATATTTCCGGCTCTCTTCGTAAAAATCCGTCTTCACGGCATCCTCACGGCGCTGCAGCATCAGATAATAGAAGTCAGGATCTGCTTCCATACCCATATAGGTCTTTCCAATGTCACTCATAAAGACTTTCAGGGAAGTGCCGTCAAAGACGGAGTGATGGACATCGAAAAATACATACCCGGCTTTTTCCGTCTCAAAAACTCTGCAGCGGTAGAGCCTGCCGCCGACAATTTTGAACGGATAAACCAACGTATCTCGGACATAGCGAAGCTCAAACTCCGTCAGAGTTTCCACCGGAATCTCCTGCAACGATTCCGGGTGATAACTTTGCACCAGCTCCCTGTCTTTATTCCAGGAAAATCTTGTCAATAAGGCCGGGTGCCGGGAAATAACGTCCTGCAGCACTTGTGCCATCTTCTTCATGTCGATAAGCTCTTTGTCCAGCTTCATCATGGAGTAGAGATTATACATGGTGGAATTCGGCGTATAAAGCTGATAGTCAACCATATAGAGCTGCTCTGTGGTGAGGGGATGCTCCGATGCCCTGGCTTCCTGCTCTTTTACGGCAGGAGGCACACCATCATTTTCTTCCAGACTTTCCAGATAGAGGGCTGCTATTTTTTCCGGTGTGCGGCCGCGGAAGATGATGCCGGCATTCAGCCCTTCGAGAGAACAATTGCTGACGAGGTCAATGGAACCGAGAGAGTCTCCCCCCAGCTCATAAAAATCATCGTGGATGCCGACCCGTGACAAGCCGAGAACCTGCGCCATGGCATCACAAATCATCTGTTCCGTCTCATTGGTTGGGGCGACGTAACTGCTCTGATAGTCTTTCGCATCCGGTGCAGGCAAAGCGTGGCGATCCAGCTTCCCGCTGGCCTTGAGCGGGATGGAATCAATTTTCATAAAATAGGTCGGGATCATATAATAAGGCAGGCGCCTGAGCAGTTCTTCCCGGAGGGCAGAAGGATCAAAGGAAACATCTGCCGTATAATAGGCGCAGAGGTAACTCTTTCCCTCTTCCTCAAAGCCTCGGGCAGCACACCAGTCGATCCCCAGAGCCTGCTTGACGGCGGCTTCAATCTCAGCCGGTTCAATGCGGTTGCCGTTGATTTTAATCATATCGCCGCTGCGGCCGAGAAGAATGTAGTTACCGTCGGCATTGCGGGTTGCCAGATCTCCTGTGTGGTAAAGACCGTTCACAAAGGCCTTCTGTGTTTCTTCCGGGAGATTGATGTAGCCACGCACGTAGGGATTGACAAAACAAAGCTCGCCGGTTTCCCCGTCAGCGACTTCTTTTCCATCCTCTCCGAGGAGCAGAATTTCTGTTTCCACCTGGGGCCGGCCGATGGGGCAGGTCTCATAAGCTTTATCAATCTTAAAAAAACCCACCGCAAATCCGCTTTCACTGCAGGCGTAGATATTGATGAGATCCAGATTCTTGTTATACAGGTTATTTGCCGGTTCGCTGCCGACAAACAGCATCCGCAGGAAGGGACCGGTATTGTTCCCGAGCTTTCGCACGTAAGACGGCGTCAGAAAGGTAATGGTAATCCGCTTGGTCAGGAAAAACTTGGCCAGTGCCGAGGGGTTTTTGATGGTGGAATAGGAGACAATAAAATTTTTGCCGCAGAAAACATTCAGCGCTGACAAAATGACAATAACAGTTGCGACAAAATTCATCGGAGCAAGCGTGGCGAGACGGTCTTTTTCCGAGAAAGGAACAACGCCGTCAATCCGAATGGAATCAATTGCCCGCTGAAGATTGCCATACTCATGAAGAACGCCTTTCGGATTTCCGGTTGTTCCGGAGGTGTAGATGGCATAGGCGGCGTCGTGCGTATCCGGGTTTTCATGCCCTTCGAGCGGCTCCGAACGCATGATATCTTCCCAGTTCTCCATGGAGAGATCAAGCTTGCATCCGCAGTCAGAACGGATATAGCTGATGCGGTCAGGCGCATAGGTGTCTTCCACCAGAGCCCAGGCAGCACCTGCTTTCCAGACGCCGATCATGGCGATTACCGGCAGCACACCGCGGGGAAGATCAATCAGCACAAAATCTTCTTTTCCGATTTTGTTCGCCTTCAACCAGCTATAAACACGAGCCGACATATCGTCCAGCTGGGCGTAGGTGATGCCTTTGGAATGTGCATCGTCAAAGAGGATCGGGGCACCGGGGTTCATGGAAGTATAGTGTTGGAGCTTATCGATAATGGTTTCCACTGCTGAGCCTCCTGTTGGTATATTGATACGAATATCTCATAAAAACGTTTCGATATTTTTATCAGATATTCCTGTTAATATACTGCCTGCGAAAATGTAACGGAAAGAAGAAAGCCCGGATGCTGTGCATCCCTTTCACGGGGAAGCCCGTGAAAGGGATTACGCAGTCAGGCTGTTTTATTTCACCGCGCCTCCAGCAACCCTTTAAGCATTGCCGAGGGACACCAGCAGCATAATTGTGGGGAGGATGCTGATGGTTTTTTCATGTTTCGTTTTCCTTTCTTTGTTGTCACGATATTCAGAACAGATTGTTGATGAAATCTGTCAACGCGGTGCGGTTATACAAATTTGCAATATTGTCGATATAAAAATCCGGATCGACACCCTGGTCAATATCGTAGAAGGAGCCATTTTTCAGGAAGGACATCCGCATATTGGAAGACAGCTGGAAAACAGTGCCGTAAGCGGTGGTCATGGGCTGAACAGTGCAGCTGCCGCCGCCGGTGGTCCGCCCGATCAGGGTTACTTTCTGGGAGGACTTCAGCGCTGCCGGGACCAGATTGCCGCAGGAAAAACTCACCGGAGAAACCAGACAATAAAGATTCTTATCCGCAACGGTGTCTTTTGCGTCAAACTCGCCGTCGAGATTGATATCGGCGCGGTAGACAGCGGTGGACATGGCTCCTGTTGCCATATTCCTGACGCTGAAGGGGGCGTCACCCAAAAACCAGCTGAGCACCACAATGGCTGCATCCACAGCACCGCCGGTGTTGTTGCTGAGGTCCAGAACCACGTTTTCGATAGGGCTATCTTCCCGCGTGATGCGGGCATGGGCTTCAATGATCTGCTCAACCGTGTCGTTCAGTTCTTCTTCGGGATGATCGGACATATAATAAGCCGGGCCATAGTAATCGGACCGGAACTGGTCGAAGGTGATGTAGGCAGTATTGCCGACTTCTTCATACTCCAGCCAGCCGTCCGGGTAAGCGGCATCGCGTGCATCGCTGTAAGCCTTGACATGCTCATCGAGTTTGCGGTTGGCAATGCCGGTGCTGTTGGAGATCGGATGCAGGCCGGCGAGATAGGAGTATTCATTGAAGACGGAATGCAAATCATCCAGATAATAGTCAATAATGGATTTCAGCGCATTGTCCGCATCGAAGGCATCATTGCCGCTGAGAATTTCATCATAGCCGATCTGCCAGAAAAGCTGGCGGAAGCTTTCAATATCATGGGAACCCTTCAGGCCATAGAATGTGTCAAGCGCGAGACAGAGCTCGTTATAGCTGTATTCAGCCAGAGCATCGCTGCGGTCGCCGGTGGGAGCATCGTAGTAAAGATAGGCGGTTTCCGTATAGTCGTTCTCTGCATAGCTGTAGAAGAGATCATCACTTGCCAGGAAGAGTGCCTGCCCGTTAAAAACAATACTGACCAGGGTAGGCCTGAGGGTAAAGTCGCACAACGTCTGAAGAGGAAGGTAATAGCTGCCGTCCTGCACGATCATAGGGATGCCGTAAGCTGCGAGATCCACAGTCATTTCATCGCCGTAGCGGTCAAAGGAATCTTCCTTATTGCGCCAGATGAGATACGCATTGCCGTTTTCGTCCGTTGTATGTTCAGACACAAGGTCAATCAAAGTGGAGTCGTTGGAGTTGTGCAGAAAAGCATCATAATCTTCAAACACGAGCTTGTTGTTGGCAAAGTCAAAGTTCAGCGTATAGCCGTTCTCACGCTCCAGGGTGACCACATCGCCCTTGTACTCGATGGACAGCCCATAACCCGGATCTTCACACAATTCCGTGTTGATAAAATACAGCAGTTCCGCCCCATCATGAATTTCAATAAAGGGAAGATCATCAACCCCGTCAATAAAATAAAGAGGAAAATCGTTGTCAAGATGATCGTCTGTGGTGCTGCTGAGATAAAAGGGGTAAGATCTTTCCACAATGGTGTGGGAGCCTTCAGAATCTGCATATGCGGGTGATATGCAGGCAAAAACCATCAATACCGTCAGGAACAGGGAAAGCAGCGTCTGTTTTTTTGATTGATTCATTCGTTGTGTCCTCCATCGTCTGATTGATACCTATTTTAAAACCATTGGAAAAGTTTTTCAATCCTTATATTTGATCGTTCTCATCCAAGCGACATCTGACCGGAAAAGCTGAAGCTGTTCTCTTGCGGGTTCAAATCACTGGGGGCAGGGGAATACACAGATTCAATTTCCGTGTCGGATGCTGCAGGAGTATCGGGATCATAATCACCGCGGAAGAACGTGAAAAGGAACATAATGATAGCCAGTATAAACATCCCCAGCATCATAAAGCGAAACATTTTGAAAAACCCATTGCGCATTTCCCGGCTCGTTTCCCGTTCCTCTGCCCGCCGCTCTTTGCGTTCTTCTCTGCGGAGTGCCCGGCGTTCACTCATTTGCGTGCCGAGAAAGCTGAAAAAGGAATCAGCGGTGCCTTTCATGTCAATATTCACGTTATCGACATGTTCAATCGTAGCGTGCTGGACGTTGTAATTCTGAATCGCTTTTTCTACAATGAAAGGTGTACCGCAGTATTTGCAGACAGCAGCTTCCTGCGAAGGATCTACTTCCAGCTGTCCGCCGCACTGGGTGCAGACTGCCGGCACCAGATGCGTGCTCTGATTTGTTGCATTGTCCATTGTTTTCTCTCTCTTTCTTTATGAAAATCTATTTTATATTATAATCTTTTATGACGGGTCATGGCAATCAATTTCTGCAAAAGGAGTTAAACTATATTATTTTATCATAACTTATCCAACCAACATCCAACCAGAAGGGTTCCGATTTCCAAAAAATGGAAGTTTTGAAAGAATTTGATCGAAAGCACCGGGAAGGGCGTTGCCTGAAAGGAGGCAGGCGTGCTATAATCCCTTTCGCGAAGGGAAGAAAAGCCCCGAGCTATGCAAAATTCAGAGTACTCCAAGAGGTAATCAAAATGAAAAAGAAATACGTGATCATCTTTCTCCTTGCTGCCGCAGCGTTGCTGCTGAGTGCCTGCGGATTGAGCCAGACAAACAGCGGAGCAGGCGCACCTGCGCTGGAAGCTGC
>JAFUGY010000077.1 GCA_017469115.1 Oscillospiraceae bacterium | reverse complement strand
GAGAAAAGGGTGAACTGTCAATGAGTGAATATGTAGTAGAGCTTCGGAATTGTACGAAAACATTTCCAGGTGTTGTAGCACTCAACAGAATGCAGCTTGCGGTCAAGCCGGGAGAAATTCTGGGACTGATCGGCGAGAACGGAGCAGGTAAGTCGACCCTGATTAAGGTTCTGACGGGTGTACACCAGCCGGACCAGGGGAAGGGCGAGATCTACGTCGAAGGAGAGCAGAAGGTCTTCCGGAACCCGAACGAATCGGCAGCCGCAGGAATTGCGTGTGTGTATCAGGAACTGAATATCGAGCCGCTGTTGAGCATTACGGACAACATTTTTATCAACAAATGGAAGAAGGGTCCGTTGGGACTGCTGGACTATCCGTCCATGCATAAGAAGGCAAAGGAAGTTATGGCATCGCTGGGTCAGGACATTGACCCGAAGAAGGCCGCAGGTACGTTCGGAATGGGCGTACAGCAGATGATCGAGATTGCGAAGGCAGTTTTGATCGATGCGAAGATGATCATCATGGATGAGCCGACATCCTCTCTGGGTGAGAAGGAAGTAGCACAGCTGATGAAGACCTGCCGTGAGCTGAAGTCGCGCGGCATTGGCATCGTATTCGTATCGCATAAGCTGGAAGAATTGTTCGAGCTGTGCGACCGTGTCACGGTCATCCGTGACGGTGAGTACATCGATACAAGAGATATTAAGGATTGGAACAACGACTCGCTGATCAGCGCGATGGTAGGCCGTACACTGGATAACCTGTTCCCGAAGGAATTCGGCACAAAGGGCGAGGTAGCCCTGAAGGCAGAGCATCTGGTGGAAGGCGGCGTTCTGGATGACGTCAGCTTTGAGGCATACCGCGGACAGGTTCTGGGCTTTGCCGGACTGGTTGGTGCAGGTCGAACCGAGACCATGCGCGCCCTGTTTGGCGCGGATCCGCTGGACAGCGGCAAGATCTATGTAGACGGCAAGGAAGTTACAATCAAGAGCCCGTCGCAGGCGATCAAGGCCGGCATCGCGTTCCTGACGGAGGACCGTAAGGGACAGGGTCTGGTGCTGGCGGAATCGATTCGAACCAATATCATGCTGGCAAACATGAAGGGCTTCTGTGACGGACCGTTCCTGAACCAGAAGAGAATCGTCGAGGCCGGAGAAGGCAATATTCGGGATCTGCGCATCAAGACCCCGTCGATCGATGAGAAGGTCGGACAGCTTTCCGGTGGTAACCAGCAGAAGGTGGTCATCGGCAAGTGGATCAACACGGATGCAGAGATTTATATCTTCGATGAGCCGACACGCGGTATCGACGTCGGCGCAAAGAGTGAGGTTTACAATGTAATGAACCGCCTTGTAAAGGAAGGCAAATGCGTCATCATGGTATCGTCGGAAATGCCGGAGATTCTGGGCATGTCGGACCGCGTTATTGTCATGCGCGGAGGCCGGGTAATGGCGACGGTAGATCGTGACAGCAAACACTTTAACCAAGAGAGCCTGATGAAGGCAGCATGGGGAGGTACATTAGATGAATAACAAAAAATTAGGCAATTTGGGCCAGTATCTTGGCACACTGGGCGCCCTGCTGATTCTGGGCATTATCTTGACGATTGCCAGCGACAAGTTCCTTACGTTCAGCAATCTGATGTCGGTACTGAAGCAGACGTCGTTCACGGCACTGCTTTCCACCGGTATGCTTCTCTGCCTGATTACCGCAGGTATCGACCTGTCGGTAGGCGCAAACGCAACCTTCTGTGCCTGCGTACTGGGCATGCTGGTTAAGAATGGCACGACCAATCCGGTCCTGCTGATCATCGTGGCACTGATTGCCGGCACGGTAATCGGCATCATCAACGGCTCGCTGCTGACCCGTCTGCACCTGCCGCATCCGTTCGTATCTACCCTGGGTATGAAGAACTTCCTGTGGGGCGCAGCGCTGCTGGTAACCGGTTCTCAGATGATCTCGGGATTCCCGAAGGGCGTTATGGCACTGGGCTCTGTCACGGTTGGCGGCTTCCCGGTAAGCTTCATCGTTGTTATTATCATCTATGTCATCATGCACATCGTTTTGACCCGCACGGCATTCGGTCGTTCGATCTATTGTGCAGGCGGCAACCCGGAGGCAACCCGTCTGTCCGGTATCAACTCCGCAAACGTGCTGACCATGTGCTATGCGATTTCCGGCTTCATGGCAGGTCTGGCAGGTATCGTTTCCATCGGCCGTTCCGGCATTTGTAACGGTGCAAACGCAATTCAGCCGTACGACACCGACGCGATCGCATCCTGCGTACTGGGCGGCGCATCGTTCATGGGCGGCAAGGGTACCATGATCGGCACCATGATGGGTGCGCTGATCATCGCAACCCTGCGCAACGGCTTTACGCTGCTGTCCATCGACTCCGCTGTACAGAACATGGTACTCGGTCTCGTTATCATCCTCGCGGTACTCCTCGACGTCATGCGTGAGCAGTCTGCTGCAAGAGCACGCCGCAAGGAAGCAGCAAAGGCAGCAAAGTAAGTTCGGTTTCTCCAATACTTCTTTTCGAGCGGTGGAACCGGGAGAGCCTTGGTTCCACCGCATCAATGCTTATTAGCGCTTGTTAAACAAAACTGAGCCGAAAAGCAATATAAATGGTATAAAAATGAGATCTTACAGAGCGAAATGTAAGATCTCGTTTTTTGCGTTTAGTAGGTTTGTCAATCCATACACCTATTGATGGTTTTCATCATAGCGGATCGCTGTTTTGATAACACCATTTTCTTATATGCGTTTCGTTTTCATTTGTTACACATCGTTGTAATACCTGTAGAATAAGGGAAATTTTAGTGCAGGATAGTAGATTTATTAAAACAAATATGCTACTCTATATTAATAAAAGATATGTTGTTACAATTGATTGTGAAGCTAAGATTCTAATCAAACGAATAATTGGACAACCTGTCGATTGATTCGATATTGCTGCAGACGAGTTTATTGACAAGGTGGTTTTCGTGGTTGCTTGTCGAATAAGATAGGTGAGGTAAACGAAACGTTCAAAATGCAAATAATCGTGCTTTCTGCCTTTTAACAGAGAGTAACGCGGGAATGAAATTCAATGACTCCTTGGAGGAGGGAACCACTATGAGACAAAAATCTTCTCATACTGTTCAAATAACATATGCAGACTGGAAACGCCGGCAGAAAATTATTGCGG
>JAFUGY010000076.1 GCA_017469115.1 Oscillospiraceae bacterium | reverse complement strand
CACCCTCGGGCGCCGCCAGCGTCAGCTCGATCACCCCGACGGCCCGAACCCATTCCTTGACAGTGAGCTCTGGGGTCAATACCTGGATCAGAAACGGGATGAGATGCTCGCTTTCATGCATGATCCGAAGAATATATGATTCCAAATCCAATTCCCAGAGATCCTGCGCTGTCAGTCAATCCGCTGATTGAAAAAAACTGCCCCTGTACACGCGATTGCCCTCGCCACGGAGACTGCTTCGCCTGTGTTGCAAATCATCGGGATGTGGTCACATCCACACCTCCCTGCTGTTTGCGCAAGGAAGAAAGTTAGAAATATGCTGATAAGAAATGACGGCACCGCTTCACGGTTGCTCAGAGATGTCCCTATTCCCCGGATGTTCCGCGCAGCCCAGCAGTTCCCGGATACTCACATAGAACGTGAGGATATTGAAAAAAACATCTTTGAAGAAATTGCGCGTGCCGGCGTGGCAAATCGTGTTAAACCCGGTATGCGCATCGCTGTAACGGCGGGAAGCCGGGGTATCCGCAATGTGGACGAGATTACCCGTTCCGTTGTCGCATGGGTGAAATCCCGAGAAGCCTTTCCCTTTATTGTACCGGCAATGGGCAGCCATGGCGGTGCGACAGGTGAGGGGCAGCATGAGATCCTGGCGGGTTACGGCATCACGGAAGAGCGCATGGGTTGCCCGATTCTTTCCTCAATGGAAACTGTGCTGTTGGGAGACAGCGAGCTGGGAAAACCCGTATATATGGATAAAAATGCCTTTGAGGCTGACGGCGTGATTCTTTCCTGCCGTCTCAAGCCACACAATGCATTTCGCGGTCCCGTGGAGAGCGGCCCATGCAAAATGATGACGGTGGGCCTCGGCAAGCAGCGCGGCGCGGAACAGGTGCACAGCGACGGCATGGACAACATTGCCCGCAACATCCCCACCATGGCGAAAGTGACGCTGGGAACCGGTAAAATTCTTTTTGCCATTCCTTGTCTGGAGAACGCCTACGATCAGACGATGATGTTCGAAGCCATCCCATCAGAGAAGATTCTGGAACGTGAACCGGAGCTGCTGAAAATTGCGTTTGCCAATATGCCCTCTATCCTGGTAAGAGAGGGAGACGTGCTGATCGTTGACCGTATCGGGAAAAACTTTAGCGGAACAGGCGTTGATCCCAACATCACGGGGCGCTTCTCCACTCCCTACGCCAACGGCGGCGTACAGGTACAGCGCTGCTGCTTCCTGAATCTCTCTGAGGAGAGCCACGGCAACGCTCTCGGTGCAGGGCTTGCCGATGCAATCACCAAGCGCATCTACGACCAGATTGACACTGACGCCATGTATACCAACTGCCTGACTTCCACCGTTGTACGTTCGGCCATGCTGCCGCCTGTGCTGTGGACCGACAAAGAAGCTGTCCAGTTCTGCATCCGTACCTGCAACCGCGTCACTCCGGAGAATATCCGCGTAATCCGCATCCCGAACAGCCTGCATATAAGCAGAATCATGCTCTCGGAGGCCTATTTTCAGGACGCATTGGCAGGCCGGTGGCCCGGCCTCGAGGTACTCGACGAGCCCGCGCCGCTTCGTTTTGATGAAGATGGTACGCTTCTCACGCCTGTTATCCCATAGGCAGATCTCCGGAATGCCGTGTTTTCTTTCCTGCGGCAGAGCTTTCCCTTGCTATGGAAACGACTGCACCAAAATTGCATAACAGATGAAAGGACGGCAAACACCGTCCTTTTCCATTATCATTATAGAAAAACCATCATGACAAAATGACAAAACTCTGCAGGAAGAATTGTCCTTTCCGTGAGTTTTGTCATTTTGTCAATCCGTCACAATGCAATTTCCATAAAAACCGTGTCGGGAATCAGGCAATCATAATAGGCCGGTATCTCATAAAACCCCATGCGCCGATAGAGGGCGAGGGCCGTTTTCAAGCCCGGCAACGTATCCAGCCGCAGCCAGCGGTACCCCGCATCCTTTGCATCTGCCATCATCTGCCGCACCATCTGCTCTCCCAGATTCCGTCCGCGCCATTCCGGGCGTACATAGAGGCGTTTCAGCTCCGCGTGGTCGGCATCGGATTCCTTCATTCCCACACAGCCTGCCAGCGCATCGTCGATATAGAGAAGATAGATTCTTCCCCGAGGAGAGGCATATTTCTCCTCCAGCCGGGCGATTTCCACATCATAGTGCTGCTGCTCCAGAGAAGCCACGAAACCAGGGTCCGTCTCCAACAGCATCCGGGCATATTCTTCAAACAAAGGCTTCAGTTCTTCCCGCCTGTCCATCGCGGAAACAAATTCAACTTTCATGCTTTTCCTCCGTGACAAAATGACAAAACTCTATTTTCCCGAATTTTGTCCTTTTGTCCTGCTGTCCCGTTCTATTTTTCATCAGAAGGGAAGTTCTTCTTCCTCTATCGTATTTTCCTCAGAAAGCAAACCGTCTCTTTCTGCTTCTTCCCAGGTAACGCCATAAGGTGCGCCACCGGAAGTATATCCGGCAATGAAATAAAAGTTTTCATCCTGCTCTATCGGATCAACGTTCACTGATTTCCATTCTTTCTGTTTTCTCTGCCGCGCCTTTTTCTTTTCCATGCGTTGCCCTCTGTTTATCAAATTTAAATTTGTCTTTTTTATATTTGACAATTTTAAATTTGACAAATATAATTTTGGCATGTATACTGGCATCAGTTTTTTATGGAAGGGGACTATCTAAATGCTTTACTTTCGGGAAAAAGAAAAGGAGAAGCTGATGCGATTCATCCACGATCCCCGGATGAAGGCTTTAGCAATCTATGGTAGGCGTCGAACGGGAAAAACAGCTCTTATTCTTGACTTTGCCGCCGAGAATCCGGATACGAAAATAATATATTACCAATGTGCAAGTTACGATTACGCTGCCTGTCTCTCTGATTTTATTGTTGCTCTTCATTCATTCTTTCCGGAAGATACAATCTTATCCGGTTTGAAAAGCTTTAAAGAGGTCTTTCAATATTTTGTCAGGACAGGAGAAAAAGGGCTTATTCTGATCATGGATGAGTTCCCTTTTCTGGCGAAAAAAAGAGAGGATGCTGTCACCGAATTTCAGTGGATTATTGACCATGCTCTGGAAGGAAACAAACTGATCCTGATGGGGTCAAGCCTTTCCTTCATGAAAAATCAGATCAACAACAGAGAATCCCCATTATACGGCAGATTCGATGAAATCATCGAAATCCGGCCTTTCTCCTTCCCTGAAATCCGTATCCTGTTTCCCTCCTTTGAGGATGCCGTAACAGTTTATGCCCAAACTGGCGGCGTTGCGCAATATGTAATGTTCTTCAAACGCTATCGATCCGTGGAGGAGGCAACAAATGAACTTTTCTTTGACCGTGAAGGAAGGCTCTTTCAAGAAGCCTCTAACATGTTGATGCAGGAATTGAGAGATATTACTACATATGTCGCAATTTTAAGAGCACTTGCGGGAGGAGAAAAGAAATCCGGGCAGATTGCAGAGAAATGCGGGATGGATCAGCGGGGCATCTTTTCATACCTCAACAAGCTCCTTGAGTTGGAAATTGTCAGGATAGTCGACAATCCATTATCCAGCAAGAAGATAGAGAACCGGTACAAAATATCAGATTTCTTTTTCCGCTTTAACTACACCTTTATCGAGCCAAATATTTCTATGATTACCTCTATCGGAGTGCAGGCAAGACCCTATGTGTTGAATGAAAAGTACCGTGAATATCTGGGAATCATCTATGAAGAAATCATTCGATCGTTAAGTTATGAGTATGCCCTGAGGGGAGTGCTCCCCTTCATGCCGACAACAATCGGAAAATGGTGGGGCAATATCTGTGAAAACGGGGAATGGAAAGAGAGCGAAGTAGACGTGCTTGCATTTAACGATACCAAAATTATAATCGGAGAATGTAAGTACAAAACCAAAAAAATTGGCAGAAAAGAGCTGGATCTCCTGAAAGCCAAATCGCAGTTTATTCCGGTAAAAGGTCGGCAGATCACTTACTTGCTGGCAAGCAAAAGCGGTTTTACTGAGGATCTGATCAACGAACATGAGAATGTTATCCTTATAGACGAGGCATGAAGGTATAACCAGATTTCTTCTTATTTTTCCTGGAGAGTATACTACTTGATGGCTTTCCTGTTTCCCATTACCGAAAAGAAAACGATCTTGAACGAGATATATAAATTTATATCCGTACCCGTAAGAGATAACGGTCGATCTTCATTCCGAATGGAATTCAGCATATCATCTCTTTTCCGTTTTGTCTACAGAAAACAGTGCTTCTTCCTTCTCTATCTCTGCAAAGAAAAGCAACTCTGTAGCATGAACTTTCATTGACAACTTTTCAATTCTGTGTTACGGTTAAAGCACCGTTTAAAGCAAAAATCAACTGTATTTTTATCTCATTCCGGAGGGTATAACATATGGCACTGCATGTCATGGAAGAGGCAAACCGTTGCTTAGGCTGCAAAAAGCCGCGCTGTCAGGAAGGCTGTCCGATCCACACCAACATCCCTGAAGTGATCCGTCTGCTGAAAGACGGCAGGCTGAATGACGCGGGATGGATGCTTTTTGAAAACAATCCTCTCACGACTGTTTGCTCACTTGTATGCAATCATGAAAAGCAGTGCGAAGGCCATTGCATTCGCGGCATCAAAGACGTTCCGGTTCATTTTTCCGTCATTGAAAACTACATTTCCACCACCTATGCCAACCAGATGGTCAGCGGCCCCGCTCCCTCCAACGGGCGCAAAGTTGCCATCATCGGTGCAGGTCCGGCAGGCCTGACCATCGCGGTGATTCTCGCGCGCTACGGTTATCAGGTAACCATTTTCGACAGCAGAGACAAAATCGGCGGCGTGATGCGCTACGGAATCCCCGATTTCCGCCTCCCGGATGACGTGTTGGATGATTTTGCCTACCGCCATCTGGAGCTGAAGGGGATTCAGTTCCGCCCCAACACCAAGGTCGGCAGCACCATCACCTTCGAGGATCTTTTCCGCGACGGCTATCAGAGCATTTTCGTCGGGGCCGGTTTGTGGAAGCCCCGCGCCCTGCACATCAAGGGAGAAAGCCTCGGGAATGTTGCCTTTGCAATCAACTATCTGGCTTCCCCGAAAGCCTTCCATCTGGGAGAGCGGATCATCGTCATCGGGTCCGGCAACTCGGCGATGGACTGCGCCAGAACTGCCATCCGCCAGGGGGCCCGTTTTGTCACAGTGTTTAACCGGCGCGACCAGCTTGCCGCCAGCCAGTATGAGTCCAGCTATGCCAAACTGGAAGGTGTTCATTTTGAAACCATGAAAATCCCAATGGAAATTCGGGAAGACGGCGTTGTCTTTGCCGACAGCGAATACGACGAGGAAGGAAAAGTTCACGCCATAGCCGGTTCCGAAAAGCTTTATCCCTGCACCGGCGTCATTGTTGCCGTCAGCCAGGAACTCGGCAGCAGCATTATGCAAATGCACAACACAGAGAATATCGACACCCGCCCCTCCGGCCTTCTCATTGCAGATGAGGACGGAAGAACCTCCCGCCCGGGCGTCTTCGCAGCAGGGGACGTTGCCCACGGAGCACGCACGGTAGTGGAAGCCGTGGCGAACGGAAAACGGGTGGCCGAAACCATGCATGCCTATATGCAGGCTTTGCCCATGCCGGAGCCGTCCGTTTATGCGAATGTGCCTGTTGTGGAGCCTCTCAGCTCCAGCGTGCTGACAGAACAGATTCTTCCTTAAGCTTCTGAAACCAAAAACTCCGGTTGACAAAATGACAGAACTCGGCAGAAGGAATGATTCCCCCTCTGTGGGTTCTGTCATTTTGTCAATTCATCTCACACCGGAAGAAAGAGCATAAAAACATAGACGTTACCGGGAGGTCATTATGACAGCAAAAAAATATCTGGAACAGATGCCCTATCTCGATCATAGTATTCAATATGCCACAACGCAAATGTACCATTATGATGAATATTACAAAAAAACCTATATGGCAGGGATGAAAATTCCAACCCGAAAAGAAAACGCAGAACGATATAAACAGTTTGTTGACGCTTT